>DATMJT010000305.1:0-33249 GCA_035553735.1 Pilimelia sp. | reverse complement strand
GGCCCACGCCTCGCCGTCGCGCCACGCCGGACTGGCGCCGCGAGACGCCGTTGCGCACCGAACGGGCTCGCCGGTCCGCGCTCGTGGAGATCGACGCCCTGGTCGCCGTGTGGCTCGGCATGAGCGCCGACGCCCTGGTGGCCGCGTACCGGGGGCGCTTCCCGGTGCTGCAGAAGTACGAGGCCGTCACCTGGTTCGACGCCGAGGGGTGGAAGCTGGCCGGCAACGCCCGCACCATTGGCCAGCGGCAGACCAAGCAGACGTGGGCGCAGTTCGAGGCCTACCGGAAGGACCCGCAGAACGTTCCGCCGCCCGAGGGCTACACGCCGCCCTTCCACAAGGCCGACCGTGAGGCTGAGATGCGTGCGGCGCACGCCGCTTTTCGGACGAGGCTGGACGCCGCGGTTGCCCGGGGCGAGTGGCAGCCCGCGATTCGGGAGGTGGTTGCGTCGTGAGGCCCACTCTGCAGGCGCGGGCCCTCAAGGAGAGCCTGCTGCAGTACCTGTCGACCACCTACGCGCTGGCCGACGAGGGTGCCCGGGAGGCCCTGCACCGCTTCCTCGGCGACGAGACCTCCGGCATGTTCCGCGGCCCGTACCTGCGGATCCGCACGCCCTTCACGGACGCTGAACCCGGTTGGGAGCGGCACCTTCAGTGGCGACGCCAGGGCTGGCGGCCGTACGCCCATCAGGCGGCGGCCTTTGCCCGGCTGACCTCCGCCGACGGGCACACCCCGCAGCCGACCCTCATCACCACCGGCACCGGCTCGGGCAAGACCGAGTCGTTCCTCTACCCGGTGCTGGACCACTGCCGCCGGGAACGCGCCGCCGGCCGGGTTGGCATCAAGGCGGTCCTGCTGTACCCGATGAACGCGCTGGCCACCGACCAGGCCCAGCGGATCAACGAGCTGCTCATCGGCAATCAGGACGAACTCGGCCGGGTGACGGCCGGGCTGTACATCGGCGACCGGGCGGCCCTGCGCTACGACCGGGTCCGCACCGCGCGCGCGGAGATGCAGCTCACGCCGCCGGACATCCTGATCACCAACTACAAGATGCTCGACCTGCTGCTGCAGCGCGACGACGACCGGGCGCTGTGGTGCGACGCCGACATCCGCTACGTGGTGGTCGACGAGTTCCACACCTACGACGGTGCGCAGGGCACCGACGTGGCGATGCTGCTGCGCCGGCTCGCCGCCGCGGTGGGCCAGCCGGACGAAGATAGGCCGCTCGGTCGGATCTGCCCGGTGGCGACGTCCGCGACCCTCGCCTCGGCCACCGACGAGGAGGCGATCACCAGCCTGCTCGCGGTGGCCACCGACGTATTCGGCGCCGAGTTCACCCGCGACTCGATCGTCGGCGAGGACCGGCTGTCGGTCGACGAGTTCATCCCGATGGACGACCTCGACCTGGCTCTGCCGCTGCCGTCGCCGGAGGAGATCCTGGCGCTGCCCGACCCGACCACCGGCGAGGCCGCGCTGCTGGATCTGATCGAGGCGGTCACGGCCGTCCGCGACCCCGATCGGTTGGTGCTGGGCGGCAACCTGCGACGGCACCTGTTCACCCGGGCCGTGCTCATGGCGTTCAACGGCGAGCTGAGGACCGGCCCCGAGGTGCTCGACACGATGTGGCGGGCCGGAGCCTCCGGCTGGGCCGCAACGATCGCCCGGCAGCCGGAGAAGGCCGCGGAGGCGCTGGCCCGGTTCGTGGCCCTGCTCTCGCACGCCCAGCATCCGAACTCCAAGCCCGGCGAGGCGCGCCCGTTTGTGCACGTCGAGGTCCACCAGTGGGCCCGCGCGGTGACCCGGCTGCTGCGCGGGGTCCTGCCGTGGCCGCGCGCGGAGTTCCGCTGGGACGTCGCCGGCACCGACGACGCCGGGGGGCGCGGCGCCAACCCCGTGGTGCCGGCGACCACGGCCACGGCCGGCCAGTCCGCGAACCTGTTCCTCCCGGCGGTCTACTGCCGGTCCTGCGGACGGTCCGGCTGGGCCGTGTTCTCCCCGGAGAGCGACGACGGCGGCGTGCACTTCGACACCTTCAAGATCCGCCGGGCGTCGACCGGCCAGGACAAGGTCCGCGTCCGCCACCTGATCGCCGCGACCGACCGGGAGGCGCGCGAGGGCGCCGGATCGGCGCCGGTGCCGACCAGCGCCCGCGCCGCCGCGAGCGGCTCGCCGGCGGTGCCCGGCGCGGCCGGCACGCTGCTCGTGCTCGACGCCGTGCGGCAGCGGCTGCGGCCACCCGACCGGGTCGCCGACTACGACGCCGACAGCGGGCAGCCCCGGTTGACCGCCCGGGACTCGGCGTTCGTGCTGGCCAACGTCGGTCCGACGGCGAACACCGCGGCGCGGGAGGACTGGTGCCCCGCCTGCGGGGAGCGCAACGCGATCCGGTTCCTGGGCACGGGAGCCGCCGCCGTGGCAGCGGCCGCCATCACCCAGCTGTTCACCGGCGGTGAACTGGACAAGGCGCTGGGCGAGGCCAAGACGCTGATGTTCAACGACTCGGTGCAGGACGCCGCGCACCGCGCCGGGTTTGTGGCCAACCGGTCGTACACGTTCTCGCTGCGGGCACTGCTCACCGCGCACCTGCGCGAAGGCGACCCAACACCCCTCAACGACCTGATCGCCGACGTCGTCTCGGCCACGACCGATCCGGAGACGCTGGCCGCCGTCGTACCGCCGGACCTGCACGGCCTCAAGGGCGTGGACCGGCTCCTGTCCGGCCGCGCCCGCGGCGGCGACCTGGGGACCTGGGAGCTGATCGGGCAGCGGCTGGCGTTCGAGACGCTGATGGAGTTCGGGTTCCGCTCCCGCAACGGGCGCACGCTGGAGCTGACCCGCACCGCCGCCGCGCACGTACGCATCCCCGACCAGGCCGCCGCCGCTTCGCTGGTCCGCGAGGTGCACGCCGAGGTCGACCGCGACGGGCTGCCCGTGGCCACCCAGGACGACGTACGCTACCTGGCCTTCCTACGCGTCTTCCTGGAGCGGCTGCGCACCCGCGGCGCCGTCGCGCACGCGTGGCTGGACCGCTACCTCAACGAGGCCGGCACCAGCCGCTACTTCATCTGGGGACAGCGGCCGGTCGGGATGCGCGCGTTCCCCAGCGGGGTCGCCGCCCCGGTCTTCCTACTCGCCGGGCCGAAGGCGGGCAGCGAGTTCGACATCGCCGCCGGGCGACTGTCCTGGTACGAGCGATGGGCCGGCCGCTGCCTGGCGCTGCCGCGCGAGGTGGCGGGGGAGTTCTGGGGCCTGCTGCTGCCCCGGCTCAATGGGGCCGGCCTGCTGTCGGTGCGCACGCCCAACGACACGTCCGCGAGGGTCTACGGGCTGCGGCCCGGCAACGTCGAGGCGCTGCTGCTGGACGACGGCGAGGTCCAAAGTTCGTTCGTGCGCTGCCCCGTCTGCTTCTGGGAGCAGACCGTGCACCCATCGCTGCTGCACCAGTGGCGCGACCAGCCGTGCCCGTCGTACCGGTGCCGCGCCGGTCGGCTGGTGGCCGGCGACCGCCCGGAGGGCTTGGGCCGCCACCAGCGCGACCGGGACTACACCCGGGACTACTACCGAGGGCTGTACCGCCGAGCGGGCACCTACCAGATCGTGACGGCGGAGCACACCGGCCTGCTCACCCGCGCGCAGCGGGAGCGGGTCGAGGCGGCGTTCAAGCGCGCGCGGGACGACAAGGACGCCCGGTTCAACGACCCGAACGTGCTGTCCTGCACGCCGACGCTGGAGATGGGCATCGACATTGGTGACCTGTCCGCCGTGGTGCTGGCCGCGCTGCCGCGCCGCCCGGCCGGCTACGCCCAGCAGACCGGCCGCGCCGGGCGCCGCAGCGGCAACGCGTTCCTGCTGACCATCCCCGACCGCCGGCGGCGCGACCTGTACTTCCTCGACCGGCCCAGGGACCTCATGGCGGGCGCGATCGTGCCGCCCGGCTGCTACCTGTCCGCGGTGGAGATCCTGCGCCGGCAGTACGTCGCCCACCTGCTCGACCTCGCGGCCGCGCAGAAGCTGGTCCGCGCCGACGGCATCACGCTGCGGGCGCTGCCGCGCCGGGCACCCGCACTGTTCGGCCCGTCCGGATACCTCGTCGACCTCGTGCAGGTGGCCACGGCCCAGGGCGATTCGCTGGTCGAAGGCTTCCTGCGGATGTTTCCCACCGGGGTCACCGAGCACGTCAAGGCGGAGCTGAGGGCGTTCGCCACGCGAGGTCTGCGCTCCGCGGTCGAGGAGGCGGAGCGCGAGTGGCGCCGGGTGGAAGACCTCCTCCGCAGCCGCTTGCGCACGATTGACGAGGCGCACGCCGAGCTGCACGACACAGACCCGGAGCAGGCCCGGCAGGCCGACGAGCTGGACGCCGAGCGCCGCGTCGTGGGCAAGCGACTGCTGCTGCGGGGAGACACCCCGGCCCAGGCCGCGCTGTGCGACCTCGGTTTGCTGCCGAACTACGCCCTGATCGACGCGCCGACCACGCTCTCGGCCACCGTCTACGGCGAGGACGGCACGATCGACCCCAGGACCGGACGACCCCGCATCACTGCCGAGAACATGGCGTACCAGCGACCCCGCCGGTTCGCCCTGTCGGAACTGGCCCCGGGGAACACGTTCTACGCCCAGGGCTACCGGCACGAGATCACCGGCCTGGAGTTGATGACCGACGGGCGGCCGGAGTGGCACAGCTGGCGCGTCTGCCCGGGCTGCGGGTACGTGCGCACATCCGACGCCGCCAGCGACCGGTCACCCTGCCCCCGCTGCCACAGCAGCCAGATCGCCGACGACGGATCCTGCCTCTTCCACGTGGTGGAACCCGTCACGGTGACCTCCCGCGACCGGCGCGAGGACGCCCGCATCCGCGACGACCGCGACGAGCGCGACCGCCGCTTCTACACGGTCATCGACGCGGTCGACTTCCCGCAGGACGCCATCGCCCGCGGCTCGTGGCGGCACCGCCGCGAAACCTTCGGCGTCGACTACTGCCGCCGGGCGACGATCCGCCGCATCAACGTGGGGCCGGCGCGGTTCGACACCCCGCCCCGGGACACCTTCGCCGGGCACACCGTGCGGCTCAACCCGTTCCACGTGTGCACCGGATGCGGCGCCGCCACCGCCGACGGCCGGCCGGTCTTCGACCACGACACCGATGCGCTGACCTCCTCAGCCGCGCGCAACCCGAAGCTCAAGCACCACCGGCCGTGGTGCCCGCTACGCCGCGGCCGCCGCGGCGCGGTCACCCAGGAGCCGGTGCTGCTGGCCCACCAGCTGCACACCGAGGCCATCCGCGTCCTGCTGCCGGCGGCGACCGCGGACGTCGACGCCAAGGTGCACTCCTTCCGGGCCACGCTGCGGATGGGCGTCGACCTGCACTTCGGTGGAGACCCCCAGCACCTGGACACCACCGTGGCCTCCATGCCGGACCAAGCCAGCGGCGAACGCCGCTGGTTCCTGGTGCTCTTCGACGAACTGCCCGGCGGCACCGGCTACCTCGACCGGTTGACCCGGCCCGAGGCCTTCAAGGACACCCTGCGCAAGGCGTACGAGGCGCTGCGCGACTGCCCGTGCGCGGAGGAACAGCGCCGGGCGTGCCACCGGTGCCTGCACCGGTACACGCCCGAAGCCCTGCAGGACGCCGTGTCGCGCCGCACCGCGCTCACCATGCTCGAATCGCTGCTGTTCACCGGCGACGGCGCCGACGGATGGGAGACCGACGAGGTCGCGCACACCGGGCTGATCGGGCTGGACCAGCAGGTCGAGTCCGACCTGGAGGCCCGCTTCCTGGCCACCCTGCGCGAGTGGGCCACAGTGACCGACAACGTCGCCCTCGACGAGGACGGCCACGCCAGCGGGCACCTGCGCTTCACCGCGGGACCGGACGTCGTGCACTGGCGCCTGATCGCCCAACAGCAGGTCGGCAACACCCGCACCGACTTCACGTTCACCCGGGTCGATGGGCCGGCGCGCAGCGTGAAGGTCTACCTGGAGGGCTACCGATTCCACGCCACCCACGCGCACAACCGCATCGCCCCCGACGCCGCGCGACGCACCCGGCTGCGGGCCGACGGCCACACCGTCTTCCAGATCACGTGGGCCGACATCGACCTGTTCGAACACCGTCCGACGGCCGCCCGCCCCGTCTGGCCGCCCTATGCCGGGATGGCGCAGGAACAGGCCAAGGTGGCCTACGCGCAGTACGGCGGACAGCGCGCGGACCTACCGGGGACGGTGTTCACCAACCCCATCGACACCCTGATCGCCTACCTGCGCGATCCCGACGGCGCGGCCTGGGCCCGCCGGGCGAGCGCCCTGGTGACCGGGCTGCTCGCCACGCCCGGCACCGCGCCCGTCGTCGCGACCGCCGACCGCAGCGCCCTCGCGGCGGCGCTCCGCGCGGAGCTGACCGGGCAGCCGGCGTCCGTCGGGCGCGGCGCCGCTGGTGGGGGAGCGAACGCCAAGGCCGCGTCAGTGCACCTGTACCGCGCGCAGGACGCCACCGGCCTGCCGATCATCGTCGCGCTCGACGCCGCCGACCCCGACCGGCTGCGCTGGTCCGCGCTGGCGGTGCTCGACGACGCCGAAGCGGTCCTGGACACCGACGAGCACAAGGCACGCTGGCGCGCCTGGCTGTACTGGACCAACATCACCCAGTTCCTGTCCGCCGCCGGCGGAGACGGCGTGCAGTTGGCGGCCAGCCGCGCCGCCGAGTTCGAGGTCGAGGCATTGGCCGTCTGCGGCGGACTCGGCGAACTCGACACGCTCAGCGGTCGCCACCGGACGCCGACCGCCGGGCCCACCCAGCCCTCACCCGTTCCGACCGACGGCGTGGCCGCCCGGCGGGACACCGCATGGGACGAGGACATCCTGGAGATTCTCCGCGAGGAGGCGGACGAGTCCGACGCCCTGGTCCGCCTCGCCGAGGCGCTCGCCGCCCGCGGTAAGCAGGCCCCGGTCTTCGGCTACGAACTGGGCTCGGGCCGTTGGCTCGTCGACTTCGGATGGGCCGAATCCGACGTCAAGGTCGCGGTCGTGCACGGCCACGGGGAGATCGACCCCGACGAGGCGCGCCGCCGCGACAAGGCGTACGTCGATGCTGGCTGGATGGTGCGCACGGCGGCGGACTGGCTGGTTCACCTGGACGAACTGATCGCCCGGCTACCCGACACGGAGGGGTCGACCCGATGACCGCACGGCTCAGCCTCTACCGCAAAGCCGAGCAGGAGCTGTACAAGCTCGACCGGGTGGTGAAGGCGCAGTTCTACGACTTCTGCCACCGCTTCCGGGAGAACCCGGAGCAACCCGGTCTCAATCTCAAGAAGCTCAAGGGCGACTCCCGGATCTACCGGGCAAAGATCGACCAGTCGTACCGGGCGCTGCTCGCCCCCGTGGGCGTCGACGTCGACGGCACCCAGAGCTGGCTCGTCGTGGCCGTCCGGCACCGCAAGGACGTCTACGACGAACTCCAGGTCGCCGTCAACCGCGTCACCGGCGAAATCGAGTTCGTCGACCTGGCCGTCGTCGGCGACAGCGCCCTGCGCCGCGCCGGCGTCACGCTCACACCCGCTGAGCCGGACGCCGCACCGCCAGCCAAGCCGGGTCCGACATCGCCGGCGACTCAGCCCGCGCCGCCGCTGCTCGCCGGCTACAACCCCGCGCAGCTGCGCGACCTGGGAGTCGCCGAGCAGCTCATCGACCTGGCGCTTGCCGTCAGCAGCGACGCCGAGCTGGACCAGCTACTCGAAGGCGCCCCGCCACTGTCCAAGGACATCCTGTACGGCCTCGCGGCCGGGATGAGTATCAAAGCCGTCCGCGACGAGATCACCGCGCCGGTTCAGCTGGACTCCGAGCCGGATCCAACCGACCTGGCGGCCGCGTTCGCCCGTACCAAGGTCACCACCGTCGACAAGCACGTGCAGGCCGCGATCGAAGAGGGCGACTTCCGAGCCTGGCGCGTCTACCTCCACCCCGCCCAACAGAAGATCGTCGATCGCCGGTACGGCGGCCCCGCGCGGGTGTCCGGCGGACCGGGCACCGGCAAGACCGTCGTCGCCCTGCACCGCGTCAAGCACCTGGCCCAAGCGCTGCCTCCCGGCACCGACAAGCCGATCCTCGTGACCACCTTCACCGCCAACCTCTCCAACGACCTGCGGCTGCGGCTCGCATCCCTCATCGAGCCGCCCCTGCTGGCCCGGGTCGACGTCGCCCACATCGACCAGCTCGCCGCCCGGGTGGTCGGCGAGAACACGACGCCCCGGACCCGCAAGCGGCGCATCAGCGACCACGCCGCGGTCACCGAAGCGCGCCAGCTGCTTCTCGAACTCGACGAGAACCGCTGGGACGCCGAGTTCCTCATCGAGGAATGGGAGCAGGTCATCCTCGGCCAGGCGCTGCAGAGCCGCTCGGCCTACTTCCAGGTGCGCCGCGCCGGCCGCGGGCGTGCCCTGTCCCGGCCCGAGCGCAGCCAGGTCTGGAAGCTCGTCGAGCAGCTCACCGCCCGGCTCGACAAGCTGGGCGTCGAAACCTGGGGCCAAGCCGCCGAACGCGCCGCCCGCTACGAGATGGAACGCGCCGCGGCCGTTGAGCGGAGCCGAGCGGCCGGGTCATCCACGGACGGGGCCACCAGCTCCGCGCGCCTCGGCTACCGGTACCGGCACATCGTCGTCGACGAGGCACAGGACCTTCGCGCCGCGCACTGGAAGATGCTGCGCGCCATGGCCGACCCGACCCTGCCCGACGACATCTTCATCGCCGGCGACACGCACCAGCGGATCTATGACCACCAGATCTCCCTCGGCGCCCTGGGCATCCACATCCGCGGCCGGTCCGCCCGGTTGACCCTGAGCTACCGCACCACACGGGAGATCCTCGGGAGGGCCCTGCTCATCGCCCAGGCCGACGGCGTCGCCTACGACGACCTGGACGACGGCACCGACACGCTGGCCGGCTACCGGTCGATCCTGCACGGCCCGCCACCGGTTTTCACGGCGTACGACACCTGGGAGGACGAGCTGGCCGGGCTGGTCACCACGTTGACCGGCTGGCGGGCCGAGCTGTCCACCAACGACAGCGGCGCGTCACTCGATCCAGCCGGGCACATCGCGGTCTGCGTCGCCGATCACGAACGGGTGAGCCAGGCAATGGACTACCTGTCCACCAAGGCCGGCATGACCTGCGCCGAGTTGACCAAGGACGGCCCCGTAGGTGACGGCGCGATCCACGTCGGCACCATGCACCGGTTCAAGGGCCTGGAATACCAGCGGCTCGCCATCATCGGCGTCAGCGAGGGGGTCCTGCCACGCGCCGGCATCGCGCGGCACCGCCGCGACGACCCGGTCCGGTACGAGCGGGAACTGCGCAAGGCGCGGTCGCTGCTGTTCGTGGCCGCTACCCGCGCCCGCGACGCCCTGTCCGTCAGCTGGCACGGCGCCCCCAGCCCTCTGATCGAGCCGGCATGGAGATCCGCTGTTCGATCAATCGTGCAGGTGAGCTGAAGCGTCCGCGCTGCGCGGGCTTGTCACGGCAGGCAGCCTGGCCCCGCTACATGGCCGCACCGATCGCTGCCCCGTGGATCTCGTTGTATGCAGCAGATCGACGGGGCTTCCGTGACGTTCGGTAGCGCGATATCGTCGGACCGCTATGACGGACGCTGCGGCCTTGACCTTCGACGACTACACTGCTGAATCGGCCGTAATTGGGATATACCGTCAGGTTTTCGCTGTGCTTGCTCGTGAAGGGGTGTGTACGACTAACGGCTGATCGCCCGGACGAGGGAGAGAAGCCAGATGACGACCGAGACCACCTCGGGGCAGGAGCAGGCCGCAGGGTCGGCGGGTGCGGTCACGGATGAGCAGTTGATCGCGATGCTGGTCGACCGGGCCCGCGGTGAAGGGCTGCAGCTCACCGGTGAAGGCGGGCTGTTGCAGCAGCTGACCAAGCGGGTCCTGGAGTCGGCGTTGGGCGGTGAGATCACCGACCACGTCGGCTACGACAAGCACGACCCGGCGGGCCGGGGTAGCGGTAACACCCGTAACGGCAGCCGGACCAAGACCGTGCTGACCGATGTCGGGCCGGTGCAGGTGCGGGTGCCTCGGGACGCGGCGGGCACGTTCGAGCCGCAGATCGTGCGTAAGCGGCAGCGGCGGCTGTCCGGGGTCGATGACCTGGTGCTGTCGTTGTCGGCCAAGGGCCTCACGCACGGGGAGATCACCGCCCATTTGGCGCAGGTGTACGGCACCGAGGTGTCCAAGCAGACGATCTCCACCATCACCGACAAGGTCATGGACGGGAGGGCCGAGTGGCAGAACCGGCCCCTGGACCGCGGGGTGCCGCGGCGCCGCTTGCTTCGATTCATGCCGCCCACCTCTGCGGTCACGCGGCGCCCAGCGCCGCGTGACCCCCGCTGTCCGACACCCGAGCCACCGCTGGACGGTCCACCACCGACGGGCAGTTCCCGTCCGACCTGAAGAGGAGAGCTGTGACATGTCGCGCACGGAGGTCGACCGGGAACAGCTGCTGGCCGCGCTCGCGCACCTGCGGTCAGGTGACCACGCACGTAGGGTCGAGGCGTTGAGCGCGTAGTTTCTCTCAGCCCCGACCGCCGTGGCCCACATCGGTTTCCCGCCACCCGGGTAACGCCGCCAGAACTGCCGTGGCGCTCGCACCGGCAGCCGCGGCACCGGTGAGGACAGGAAAGGTCGTCAGGAAGAACAGCGGCAGCAGCAGGGCTGTGAGACCCCACTGGTGATCGTCGAGGAGATGCACGAGGAACAAAACAGACACACCGGCCATGAGCAACGCCACTAGGAGTACCGGCAGGCTGGTGACGACCATTGCTGTCCGAACCCGACGCCGGTGACGTCGGTATCGCCGGCACACCCATGCGGTACCCAACCAACCGAGCAGGAGACCGGTGACGACGCCACCGGCCACGCCCGCGGCTGCGGGAAGTGTGACGGCCTTGGACACGATCAGCTGGACCGAAGGACCCTGTGCCTCACCACTGAGGTGCCCGAGGACCCTTATCCGGTCACCCCCCTTCACGGCCTCGAAGTGCCACATGCCGTTGTCCGGCGCCCTCGACGGAGTGACCCGCCAGCCCGCACCGGCCAGTCGTTGATGAGCCTGCGTGACCATGCCGAGCACCTGATACGACGGAACATCGAACACGATGCGCACGAAATCCGTTCGGTCGGGTGGTCCGTCGTAGGCCACGACGTTGTCCCGACGGTCCCAGTCCGGGCACCAGTAGTGACACCTCACGACGGGCCCGGGCACGTCGGACGGGGCCTGTGGCACCGCAGCCCTCGCCACCGCCAGAGCGTGCGATTGTTCCGGCGGAGCCGCCAGTGCTGTCAGGATGGCTACCGCAGCGGCCCCGGCCAGCGCAGCCAACGGCGCGACCAACCCAGCGATTATTCGCGCCATCCAGTCGTCGATCCGTAGCCAGGATCGAACCGTGCGTACCACCCGCTTCAGCATGTGGACCAGGTCAACCGGTGGCGCTGACTGGCGCCGTCGATGACATGACCAACATCGGGCCACCTTCCCGTGTGCGACCGAACCATCGCAAAGGTTAACCGCTTGGGGCGGTCGGTGGCGGCGTGCTCGCCGACGTCCGTTCCCGCGAGCCGCGCCGCGGGCCGGTTGCGCGGAACGCGCGGAGGGGCGGTTGCGCGGAACGCGCGGAGGGCCGGTTGCGCGGAACGCGCGGAGGGGCGGTTGCGCCGAACGCGCGGAGGGGCCTTGCCGAACCAGCGGCTTCCGTCCGACAGCCGCAAGCCCGGCTCATCACAGTCCCCCTCCACGAGCTGTGGGCCCGTCGGGCAACGACCGGCAACCTCCACCGGGATGATCCACGAGGATGCCGGGAGGATGCCAGGAGGTGATCGACCCGCTACCCTCGGCGCAGCAGATGGCCGTACGAATCGGGGAGGGTGCGCCGTGAGCCGGGAACGCGCAGATCGCGAGCCGCAGCGATGAACCCGACCGGTGCAACTGGTCGCGACCGTGATGCCATGGGACGGCCGCGTAGCGCCCGCCCGCGCGACGAACTGGGGCGGCCGTTGCCGCGAGACGCACACGGCGTTGCGGGCGTGCCCGACGACATCGTGCTGTCCCCGGAGGAATCGCTCGCGCAGGCACAGCGACTGCTCGACGAGGGTCGCGCCTTCCAGGCGCACGAGGTGTTGGAGAGCGCCTGGAAAGCCGCCCCTGAGCCCGAACGCGAGCTGTGGCGGGGTCTGGCCCAGCTCGCCGTCGGCCTTACGCACGCCCAGCGGGGAAATGCCGTGGGAGCTGTGCAACTGCTACGCCGCGCCGCAGACCGCGTCGAAGGGTACGCAAACGACGCGCCGTATGGTCTCGACGTGGCAGGGCTCGGGGTCTGGGCCCGCTCTCTGGCTGTACGCGTTGGAGCCGATGGCTTTGGCGGACTCACCCCGGGTGACCTGGTCCCACACCTTCGACCAAATGCGGGACGCCGGCACGATTGATGTGCCCGCTCACGCACGTCGGACCCGCCGCGCCCGGCGTCGCAGAGACTGGCCCGAGGCCGCGCTGTCGTTTTTCGCCACCCGCACGGACACCACGTTGGCGAGGTCGACGATCAGGGGAATTCTCGCCAGCCACGCGGTTGTACCTCGCGCGGGTCAGGACCAGACCGCGGCGCTCGTCCAGAGCCCTGGTGATCGTGCCAGCGCTTCATCGGGCCCAACGAAATCGGTCGTCAGCACTGAGACATCCTTACCGCCCACCGGGTGGATTGCATGATCAGCTCGATCTTTTCGGCCACGGTCTGCTCCCTGCGCAGACCCGGGCGAACCTGGGCGCTGCGCCCTCGCTCCCGCCGTGCGCGTGCTGGCCTGCCGCCGGGCGCTGCCCAACGGTACCCAGCGATGTCGCCGTGGATTCCGATATGCGGTACCGAGGCGGCCGGCCCCGGTACCGGGACTCAACACGGCGACGCTGCACACACCGAGAGGGGAGCGGCCGTGACGAGGACGACCACACCAGAGTGCGGGCCCGTGTCGTCGCTACGGCGCTGGCGACGGCCGGCGTGGCTGCAGTCATTCGCTAGCGCCAGGGGCACACCTCGCCCACTCCGAAGCGCTTCCCGTGAAGCGACGCGACCCACGTCGGCCCGTTGCGAACGCATGTACACCCGCTCAACGGGTATATGACAGACGGCGGCCTGCTCCAGCCTCCCCGGCTGGAAAGCATCGCCGCCATACCGATCGGACGCCAGGGGGCGGCGTCGTCAGGGACCGGCCGTCGGGCTTCGCGTCCAGTCCGACATGAGCGTGATCGTACCGGTGCATTCCCGCATGCGGAACGCACCCCCAGTGGAGAGGTAGTTCGATGGCGTCTTCGTCGTTGCTGAACCGTGTCATGTCCTTCGTCCGCAGTCCGCGGGGCCGTCAACTGATCGACCGGGGCCGGCAAGGCATGAACCGCCGTGGCAGCCAGGGTCGACCGGGCACGGCCCGCCCTGGGAGCCAGAGCAGGCTGGGTGCCCTCCTTTCCCGGTTCAACCGACCGCGCTGACATTACCGCCGGTGCCGCCGGCCCGCCGAGAAACGCTGTGCTGGTTCGGCGGTACCGGCGCGGGCACGACGTCCTCGCCGGCCCCGGTGGGACGGGAGAAACAGAAGGAGACCGCGCGTGCAGATCCAGGTCCACACGGACAAGAACGTGACCGTCAGCGATGGAATGGTCCAGCGCGTCGAGGCTGAACTCGAGTCCGCGCTGTCGCGTTTCAGTGATCAGATTACCCGCGTAGAGGTCCACTTCGGTGACGAGAACGCCGGAGGGTCCGGCGGCTCGGACAAACGGTGCATGATCGAGGCGCGGTCCGCGGGAAGGCAACCGGTCGCCGTGACGCACCACGCCGCCTCCGTGGGCGAGGCGTGCAGCGGTGCCGTCCACAAGCTGGCGGCTCTGGTCGGAAGCAGGCAGCGACGATCAAACAGCCACAAGGGCGGAGACTCCATCCGTCACCTGGAGGTACGCGAGGGACTGAGCTGACTGCCGCCCGCCGACGGCTGGGCCTGACACGAAATCTCGGTGGCCGGGCCGCGGCCGCCTGTCAAGTTTTGGGCTCTGTCGCACATTCGGTGGTGACTGAGGGTGCGTTGGCCGAGCAGGATTCGGTGTCGTAGGAGATCGAAAACTGGCCCGGCCGTACATTTGGCGTTTGAGGAGTTTGGTGGCGGCCCGGCAGCGTCTCGGCTGTGCGGCCGAGGCGCTGGGGGCAGCCTGACCTGAACTCGGCGCGTCGGGCGGGCGCGGTGGGCGAGGATCTTGAACGTGGACCGATCTGGCTTACGGTTGCGCCGGAGGTGATCCCCCGGCGGGGACGTAGGACCACACCTCGCTGTGCACCCCGACCGGCGGCGGTGCGGCCTCGCCCCCGCGCTCGGCGGCCGAGCGGTGCCCGTGCGCGAATGCGGGTGAGGTGACCCATGCCTGGAACGCCTCCTCGTCTCGCCAGCGGGTGACGACGAGCCATGTTGTCCGCTCGTCGGTCGGCCGAAGCAACTCGAAGCCTTCGAATCCGTCCTGGTCGTCGACGGCGCCGGCCCGGGCGGCGAAACGGCGTGCCAGCTCGTCACCGCTGTCCCTCGGTACGGTGATAGCGTTGATCTTGACGATGGTCATTCCGTCAGTGTCTCAAGCCGTGCGGCGTGAGCGGATCGGGGCGTCCTCATGGGGGCGCCGAACTCGAACGCGCCTTCACCCATCTGGCTGAGCGGGGGTAGTGCTTCGGTTCTCGTCTGGCGCATGGTGCGCCGCTCGCCGACCGGGATGCGGCTACCGGAGCAACCAGCTGCCCGCCAGCCCGGCGGCGGCCAGCAGGAAGCCGGCGGTGAGGGCAGGAGTACGGACCGGGCGGCCAGCCAAGACGCCGACGAGACCGACGAGCAGGCCCAGGAACGCGGCCGCCCCGGGCAGCGGCCGGGCCCAGTCCGGACCGCTCGTTGGGCAGACGACCTGTCCCGTGTCACCGAAGCACTTGTTCGACATGAGGTGGGCCGACTCGATGATCACGTATCCGGCGAAGACGAGCAGCGCGCAGAACGTGGCGGCGGACCCCCTGCGGAGACCATAGCCTGCCGGCGCGTTCCTCTGCCGACAACCGGCGTGGCCGTCGACCTCGGCCGCCGGCCCGGCTCCGGAATCCGGTGTGGAGTCCGCGTGTCGTCGGCACCGGGGGCCACCGTCTGATGATCGCGAGTTCTCTGCCGGGCGCGGAGAAGGACGCTGGCCGTGGCCGCGATCCTGGATCAGGTGGGTGGGCCCCAGCCGCCTCATGCCAGTGCCGTCGCGTCGGCGCTCATGTCGCCTCCTGGAAGCAGCAGGAACATCCGGGTCGGCAGCCGCATGCATCGTCCTTACCGGCAGTAGGGCCGGCTGCGGGCCCGGGCGCGCCGGCCCGCCCTGCGGGTTCGGCCGGTGGGGCGGTGAGGGGCACGGTGCAGCAGGTGTCGCCCTTCCACGCCTCGCGGCCTTCCTTGACGGCGACGGCGGCGATGACCAGGGCGGCGATCGGGTCGGCCCAGGACCAGCCGAACAGGCTGTTGAGGCCGAGGCCGACGAGCAGGACGGCGGACAGGTAGGTGCACAGCAGCGTCTGTTTGGAGTCGGCCACCGCCGACCGCGATCCCAGCTCACGGCCGGCGCGGCGCTGCGCGTACGACAGCACCGGCATGACGGCCAGGGACACCGCGGCCAGGACCAGGCCGATGCTGGAGTGCTGCGCTTCGGCGCCGCCGGTCAGCGCGCGTACCGATTCCACGGTGACGTAGCCGGCGAGGGCGAAGAACGACACGGCGATGATGCGCAGCGCGGCCTTCTCCCGGGCTTGCGGGTCGCGGCCGGCGAACTGCCAGGCGACCGCCGCCGCGGAGGACACCTCGATGATCGAGTCCAGGCCGAAGCCGATCAGCGCGGTCGAGGAGGCGATCGTCCCGGCGGTGATCGCCACGGCCGCCTCGACGAGGTTGTAGCCGATGGTGGCGGCCACCAGTAGCCGAACCCGCCTGGCGAGCACCGCCTGACGCGCCGGGCTCGGCCCGGCCGGCGCGGGCTGGGTCAGCGGCCGGCTCATCAGCAGCAGGCCTTCGCGGCGGTGGCGGGGCAGGCGGCCGGGTCCACGGCCAGGACCAGGCCGAGCAGATCCCCGAGGGCGTGCGCCAACCGACCGTCGGCCAGCTCGTAGCGGGTGCGCCGACCCTGCGGGACCGCCACCACCAGCCCGCAGCCGCGCAGGCAGGCCAGGTGGTTGGACAGGTTCTGCCGGGTGGTGCCCAGCAGCTCCGCCAGCTCCGCCGGATAGCCGGGCCCCTCACGCAGCGCCAGCAGCAGCCGCGCCCGCGTCGGGTCCGACAGGGCGTGCCCGAACCGGGCCAGCACCTGCCCGTACGTCATCGTCTCCACGCCACGACAGTACACTACTCAATGTACTAACGGCAGTGGTCCGCTGGCGGCCTTCCCAGCCAACCCTCAGCGGTGGCTCAGCCGGGAAGTGGGGCGAAGGCCGTACCCTCGTCGGTGGTCCAGGAGACGCAGGCCCGCACGGAGCCGCAGCGACGAAGGGGTTTTCATGGCGGCGAACAACGCCAAGGCGCGCAAGCGCACCGCCACGGCGCCGGCGCGCGCCGACGGAGTCGCTGCGGCCCGGCCGGCGTCGACTTCGCACCGGCGCAAGGCTGCGGCGGGTGCGGCCAGGGCCACCCGCAACGTGCGAAGGTCGGGCCTGAGCACGAATCTGAAGGTGACCCTCGGCGTGCTTGCCGCCGCCCTCGCCGTGGTGGTGGGCGTGGTCGTGGTCAACCGGGACAGCGGGACCACGCCGGCGGCCGCGGCCGAGGCGCTCGTGCGCGCCGACAGCCACCGCCTGTCGACCGCGGCGGACGGCAAGACCACCGTGGTGGAGTTCCTCGACTTCGAGTGCGAAGGGTGCGGGGCCGCGTACCCAGGCGTGGAGAGGCTGCGCGCCGAGTACGGCAACCGCATCACCTACGTCGTGAGGTACTTCCCGATCGACAGCCACCCGAACTCCTACAACGCCGCCCACGCCGCCGAAGCCGCCGCCCGGCAGGGCAGGTTCGAACAGATGTACAAGAAGCTGTTCGACAACCAGACCGCCTGGGGCCACAACCCGCAGTCCCAGGCCGCCGTGTTCGAGCGGTACGCCCAGGAACTCGGCCTGGACATGAGCCGCTACCAGGCCGACGTGGCCAGTGCCGAGGTCGCCGCCCGGGTCAGGGCCGACGCCACCGACGGGCTGGCCGTCGGCGTGCAGGGCACGCCGACGTTCTTCATCAACGGCGAGAGGTTCGACGGCGCCCCCACCTACGCCGGCCTCAAGGCCGCCATCGACGCGTCGCTGAACTCATGACCCGCACCCCGGCCCGCGACACCGGCGCCGAGGTCGACCGGGCTGCCGGCGACGCCCTGAGTGACCGGGTGGTGGGGTGGACGCTCATCATCGGCGGGCTGGTCGGCGCGCTGGCGGCCTTCGTCCTGACGGTCGAGAAGATCGCCCTGCTGAGGAACCCGGCCTACACCCCGAGCTGCTCCATCAACCCGATCCTGTCCTGCGGATCGGTCATGACCACCGGCCAGGCAGAGGTGTTCGGCTTCCCGAACCCCCTCATCGGCCTGGTCACGTTTCCCGTCGTGGCCGCCACCGGCGCCGCCGTCCTCGCCGGAGCCCGGCTGCCCCGCTGGTGGTGGCTCACCCTCCAGGCGGGCACGGTCTTCGGCGTCGGGTTCGTGCACTGGCTGTTCTTCCAGAGCCTCTACCGCATCGGCGCGCTCTGCCCGTACTGCATGGTCGTCTGGGTCGCAATGATCGTGCTGTTCACCTACACGACCCTGCACACTCTGGACCGGGGCCATCTGCCCGCCCCGCACCGGCTCGCCGACGCCCTCGTGCGCGTCCACAGCGCCCTGCCCATCACCTGGCTGCTGGTCCTCGCCGCGCTCATCGGCGTGCGGTTCTGGGACTACTGGCGCACCCTGCTCTGACCCCGCCGGCGCCTCGACCCCGCGGGTCGGATCCCCGTTCCCGGCCGCACCGCCGGCAGCTCTCCCGCCACGGGGTGCCGCCGGCCGGCACTGGCGGGGTTGCATCCGGTACCTCGGTACGGGTTTACCGTCGATGCATGACCACCGAAGACCCGGCATGGGTGCCCGAGGCGTGCACCCTGCCAGCCGCCGAGCGGCCACCACGGCGCGCGGAGTTCGATGACCTGTTCGCCGCGGCGCTGCGCGCGCAGCGGCGGTTGTCGCCGACGGCGCTGCGGTGGCGCCTGGACCCGGCGGCGGAGGCGAGGGCGCGGGAGCTGGTCCGGCGGGAGAACGAGTGCTGCGCGTTCTTCGCGTTCAGCTTCGCCCGCGACGGCGACGCGCTGTGCCTCGATGCGACCGTGCCGGCCGCGCACGTCGCCGTGCTGGACGCCCTCGCCGACCGGGCGGCGGATTGGCTGAGCCCGTGAGCGGCCTGCGCAGCGGTGAGGTCGCCGCGGCGGCGGGGGTGAACCCGCAGACGCTGCGCTACTACGAGCGCCGCGGCCTGCTGGCCGAGCCGCAGCGCAGCCTGGGCGCACACCGCCTCTACCCGGCGGAGACCGTGACCGTGCTGCGGGTGATCAAGGCGGCGCAGCGGCTCGGGTTCACCCTGGACGAGGTCGCGGATCTGCTTGACGCCGGCCGGCACCGGCATGGGCGACGCCCGGACGCCGGGCTGCGGGCCCGCGCCGAGGCGAAGCTGGCCGAGGTGCAGGCCAAGATCGCCGACCTGGAGGTCATCGCCGCCACGCTGCGCGCCGCCGTCGACGCCGGCTGCGACGACCTGTTGGCGTGCGCGGGGCAGGCGTGCTGCCCGATCCCGTTCGCCACCATCGCCGAAGGAGCCCCGGATGCCGACCCCCGCTGACCGCATCCGCCGGCTGCTGCCGCCGGGCCTGACCGGGCTGGCCGGGGTCGCGTGCGCCGCCTGCTGCGCGATTCCGCTGCTGCTGGCCGCCGGGGTGCTCTCCGGCGCGGGTTGGGCGGCGGCCGGGTCGTGGCTGCCCGGCGTCGCCGTCGTGCTCGCCGCCGTGGCCGGGACTGCCTGGTGGTGGACCCATCGGCGGCGGCACCGGGCTGGCTGCACCGGTGGCGCCTGCGCGTGCCGTACCGGATGAGCAGCTCAGGCAGTCTCGGCGTGGCCGATGCGCCAGTAGCCCATGAAGGCGACGGCGCGGCGGTCCAGGCCCCGTTCGCTGACGAGGTGCCGGCGCAGGGTTCGGATCACGCCCGCCTCCCCGGCGAGCCAGGCGTACAGGGCCGCTGAGTGGGGTGGGGCGTCGGGCACGTCCCAGAGGAGGTCGGCGGCGTCGGGGGCCTCGACCGGGCCGGCGTGGTGCGCTGCCGGGCCGGGGTGCAGCCGGGTGGCCGCCGCCGTGACCGCCGGCACGAGCGCGGCGCCGTGGGCCGCGCCGGCGCGCGGCAGCCAGGTGACCCGGACGCCGGTGGGCACGTCGAGCGGGAGGGCGTCCTCGGGGTGGGGCACTTCGAGCAGCGCCTCGCCGCGCGCGGTGCCCGGCAGGCCCGCGAGGATGGCGGCCGCCGCGGGTACGGCGGTTTCGTCGCCGGCGATTAGCAGCGGTGCGTCGTCGCGGGGTGGACGGAACGCTGTGCCGCCGTGATCGCCGGGGTGGCGCGCGTTCGGGCCGACCAGCACGAGGGGGTCACCGGGGCGGGCGCCGCCGGCCCACCGGGCGGCGGGTCCGCCGTCGCCGTGTAGGACCATGTCGACGTCGACTTCCCGCTGTTCGGGTCGTGCGGCGCGGACGGTGTAGGTGCGCAGCGGGGGTCGGCATTGGTCGGGCAGCCCACGCCAGTGCGCGTACCAGTCGCGCCCGTCGGGCAGGTCGGGGTGGCCGCCGACGGGGGCGGGGAAGAGGAGCTTGATGCGTTGGTCGCGGCCGTTGTCGGCGAAGGCGCAAAGGTCCGCGCCGGTGAACGTGACGCGCAGGAACGAGGGGCTCAGGCGGGTGAGGCGGCGTACGGTGACGGGGAACAGCCGGTACGGCGCCTCGGTGGTGGGGCGTGGGATGGCGGCCTGGGCGGTCAACTGTGGACTCCTTCCACGCTGGTCTACGGCCCGGTGGGGCGGACGCGGGAGCGCCACAGCAGCCAGGCGAAGTACGGGGTGCCGATCATTGCGGTGACGAGCCCGGCCGGGATCTGCGCGGGCGCGATGGCGGTGCGCCCGAGGGTGTCGGCGAGGCTGACCAGGACCGCGCCGAGCAGCGCGGCCACGGGTAGGACGCGGCGGTGCCGGCCGCCGACGAGGGCGCGGGCGGCGTGCGGGGCGACCAGGCCGACGAAGGCGATGACCCCGACGGCGGAGACGGCGGTGGAGGTGAGCAGCGCGGCGGCGGCGAGGACGAGCAGGCGGGTGCGTTCGAGCCGGATGCCGAGCAGCCGCGGGGTGTCGTCGTCGAGGGCGAGCAGGTCGAGCCGGCGGCTCGCGGCGGCCAGCGCCGGGGTGATCGCCAGCAGCGCGAGGGCGACCGGGGCCACCTGGGCGGCGGTGCGGCCGTAGGTGGAGCCGGAGAGCCAGGTCAGCGCCTTGCCGGTGTTCCACGGGTCGGTGGCGATGATGATGAGGGTGATGATGGCGGTGCCCGCGGTGTAGACCCCGATGCCGACGAGGACCAGCCGGTCGGAGTTAAGGCCGGTGCGCCACACGAGGGCGTAGACGGCGGCGAAGGTGAGCAGCGCGGCGAGGCCGGCGACCCCTGACATGGCCCAGATTCCGGCGAGGGGGGCGTAGCTGAGAAGCGCAACGGCGCCCACTCCGGCGCCGGCGGTGACGCCGAGGATGCCCGGCTCGGCGAGCGGGTTGCGGCACACGGCCTGCACCGCGGTGCCGGCGACGGCCAGCGCGGCCCCCGCGAGCAGGGCGGCCAGCACCCGCGGGTGGCGCTGGTCGAGCACGTAGCTCACCGCGGGGCCGGCGCGCCCGGTCAGCCAGTTGGCCACGTCGCCGGTGAGCAGCCAGGTGTCGCCGGCGAGCAGGCCGAGGACGGCCGCGCCGACGAGCGCCGCCAGGCAGGTGGCCACGACGACGCGGACCACGGCGGCCGACCGTACCCGGGCCAGGGCGCTGGTGCCGGCGTCGCGGGTGGGGCCGGTGTCGCGGTGCCGGCGGGCCAACCACACCAGCAGGGCCGCGCCGAACAGGGACGTGACCACCCCGGTCGGTACCTCCACGCCGGCCTGCCCGCCCAGGAACTGCCGCAGCAGGATGTCCGAACCCAGCACGACGACGACGCCGGCGACGCCCGCGAAGACCATGAGCAGCCGGTGCCGGTGCAGCGCGGGCACGAGCGGGGCGAGCAGCCGTACGATGACCGGCGCGCACAGGCCGACGAAGCCGACCGGGCCGGCGATGGTGACGGCGGCGGTGGACAGCAGTACGGCCAGGACGGTGCCGACCAGCCGGGTGCGGCGGACGTGCAGGCCGAGCACGGTCGCGGTGTCGTCGCCGAGGGCGAGGACGTCCAGCCGCCGGCCCAGCAGCAGGCAGCCGGCCACGCCGGCGACCAGCAGCGGCGCCAGTTGGGTCACCGCCCGCGTGTCGCTCTGCACGAGGGTGCCGTTGCCCCAGGCGTAGAAGCCGACGGTCTCGCGCTGGAACAGCAGCATGAGCAGCACGGTGACCGAGTTGAGCGCGAACGCCGTGGCGGTGCCGGCCAGGATCAGCCGGGCCGGGCCGGACGCCCCGCCGGCGGAGAGCATCATCACGAATCCGGCGGCGACCAGGCCGCCGCAGAACGCGAGCCCGCCCGCCGGAAGCACCGGCAGGGCGAGCCCGAACGCCGCGGCGGCGACCACGGCGAGGTGGGCGCCGGCGTTGACGGCGAGGGTGTCCGGCGACGCGAGCGGGTTGCGCGCCAGCGACTGCAGGGCGGCTCCGGCGACGCCGAGGGCCACCCCGACCGCGAGCCCGGCCAGCAGCCGGGGCAGCCGCGCGGCCACCAGGACCCGGGCGGTGTCGGCGTCCGCGCTGCCGGCCAGCAGCCCCAGCAGGTCGGCGGCGCCGATGCTGCTGGTGCCCTGGGTGAGGTGGACCGCGGCGAGCAGCAGCACGACGGTGCCGGAGGCGACGGTCAGCAGCGTGAGGCGTACCGGCCGCAGGGGCGCCGGCGGCCGTGGAGCCGGCACGGTGGCCGGCTCCACCCGGGCGGTCTCGGCGAGCTGGCTCAAGGGGCGTAGACCCTGACCAGCTGCTCGGCGTACTGGCGGCAGGACAGCGGCCCGCCGAACGTCCAGATGCCGTCGGGCATCCGGTGCCGCTGGCCGCGCTGGACGAAGGGCAGGGACTTCCAGATCGCGTTTCCGGCCAGCCCGTCGGCGAAGACGTCGGTGCCGTCGGAGGCGTTGTAGAAGAAGCGCAGCTCGGGGTCCTTCAGGACGGTGAGGCCCTCGACGTCGGTCTGCCCCAGGCCCCACATCGGGTCCACCTTGCCGCTCCACGCGTTGCGCAGCCCGAGCGCGATGCCGACCTGGGACACCAGCGCACCCTGGCCGAACATCCGGATCGAGATCGTGCTGCCCTCCTTCCAACCGTCGGCGATCGCGAACGGCTTGCCCGCCGCGCCCGCGTCGGCGATCTTCGTGCGGGCGTCGGCGAGGGCGGCGTCGAACTCGGCGAGCACCTGATGGGCCCGGTCCTTCTTGCCGACCGCGGTGGCGATCATCGTGAAGTCGTCACGCATGCGGTCGAGGTTGCGGCTGGCGTCGCTGCCCTTGGTCACCAGCACCGGCACGAACTTCTCCAGCTGCGGGGCAAGCGTGGCCGCGGAGTCGGAGCCTAGCACCACCAGATCCGGCTGCAGGGCCGCGATCGAGTCGACGCTCGGCTCGTTGCGGGTGCCGACGTCCTTGACCCCCGCGCCGAGGGTGACCGCGGTGTTCCAGGTCTTGAACCCCTTGACGTCGGCGACGCCGACCGGCTGGACGCCGAGGGTGGCCAGCATCTCGACCTCACCCCACTCCAGGCCGACCACCCTGGTGGCCGGCGCCGGCAGGGTGACGGCCCTGCCGCGGCTGTCGGTGACGGTGACCGGCCCACCGGCGGCCTGGGCCGCGGCGTTGCCGTCCGCGGGCTTCTCGGTGGTGCCGCAGCCGGTCAGCAGGAGGCCGGCGGCCAGCGCGCCGGCGGCCAGCGTACGGAATCGGTTCATGGGGTTGCTCTGCCGTTCGTCGAGGGGGAAAGGAGATCGGTGGTACGCGGGCGGCGGTGGTGCCGCCCGATCGGCCGGGTGGTGACCAGGCCGGTGTCCGGGTCGGTGAGCACGTCGACGCGGATGCCGTACGCCGTGGTCAGCCGCTGCGGGGTGAGGACCTCGGCCGGCTCCCCGGCGGCGAGCACCGCGCCGTCGTGCAGCAGGACCACCCGGTCGGCCACGGCGGCCGCCTGGTTGAGGTCGTGCAGCACCACGCCCACGGCGACGCCGTGGGCGTCGGCGAGTTCGCGTACCAGGTCCAGGATCTCCACCTGATAGCGCAGGTCCAGGAACGTGGTCGGCTCGTCGAGCAGCAGCACCCCGGTGTCCTGCGCCAGACAGGTGGCCAGCCACACCCGCTGGCGTTCGCCGCCGGACAGCTCGTCCACGGGGCGCTGCGCCATCGACGCCAGCCCCGTGACCTCCATCGCCCGAGCCACCGCCGCCGGCCCGTCGGGGTCGTCACCGCGCCACCGGCCCCGGTACGGGTGCCGCCCGTAACCCACCACGTCGCGCACCGTCACCCCGCTCGGGGTGGGTCGGCTCTGGGCCAGCAGCGTGACCCGCCGGGCAAAGTCCCGGGCCGACAGCGCCCGCGCCGACACGCCGTCGCCGAGCAGCACGTCCCCGCCGGCGGGGCGGTGCAGCCGGGCCAGCGCCCGCAGCAGCGTCGACTTGCCGCTGCCGTTCGGCCCCACCAGCGCTGTCACCATGCCGGGGGGGAGCGCGATCGACGCGTCGCGTACGACGGGCGTCCCGTGGTAGCCCAACCGCAGCCGCTCGCCCCGCAGCCCGGCCAACTGATCACCGATACCTGGCACGGCGGTTAGGTTAGCCTAAGTTGATCTGCTGTCAACTCCTCGCCGGCAGGTGTGTCCGCCGACACCAGGGCATATGCACTTCTCGGTGCCCCGCGACCGGCGCCCCGGTGATGGCGGCGTCGAATGATACGGTACCGTATGGAAGTGGCGACGAAGAGGCGGCGACTGTCCCGTGAGGACTGGGTGATCGCGGCGACGGCAGCGCTCGGGGCCGGCGGCCTGGCCGCGGTGGCGGTGGAGCCGCTCGCCGCGGGACTCGGCGCTACGAAGGGCAGCTTCTACGCGCACTTCGCACACCGCGCCGAACTCGTCGCCGCGGTCCTGGACCGGTGGGAGGAGCAGGCGACCGAGGCCAGGCTCGCGGCGCTCGACGCGCTGCCCGACCCGCGGGAGCGCCTGCGCACCCTGCTGGTCCGGGCGGTCATGGACGCCGGCAAGGACCCGGTGGAGATCAGCCTGTGGGCCGCGGCCGACAACCCGCTCGTCACACCGGTCCTGCGTCGGGTGATGAGCCGCCGCATCGGCTACCTCGCCGGCCTGTTCGGCGCGCTCGGCTTCGGCCGCGCCGAGGCCAGGCAGCGCGCCACCCTCGGCTACACGGCCTACCTGGGGCACTGCCAGTTCGCCGCCCGCCTGCCCGGCACCCTGCCGGTGCGCGGCGACACCGACGGTTACGTCGAACTGGTGCTCGACCTGTTGGTCGCCCCACGTCGCGTGGCGGACGAACGGCCGTGACCGGCCACCGGGACCACGCCGTCCAGGTGGTCGTCGTCGGCGCGGGGCTGGCGGGGCTGACCGCCGCCTTCGACCTACTCCGGGCGGGGATCTCGGTCCACGTGCTGGAGGCGGGGGCGGCGCCGGGAGGTCGGGTCACGACCGAGTTCGTCTCCGGTTGGCCGATGGAGCAGGGCGCGCAGTTCCTCAGCACCGCCTACCGCACCGTCACCACGCTGATCCGCGACCTGGGCCTGCGTGGTGCACTGCGGCGAACCAGCGGACGCACCCTCGTCCTCGCCGCCGACGGCGAGTACGCGTTCGACGTACGCAATCCGCTGAGCCTGCTGACCAGCGGCGTCGTGCCGGTCCGGCAGGCACCGGCCGTGCTGCGCCACGCCCGCCGGCTCGCCCGTGCCCTGCCACCGGACGACCTCGGCGCCTGGACCGCCCTGGACTCCACCCGCGCCACCGAGTGGACCGCCCGGCACCTGCCGGAAGTCGTCGTCGACCGCCTGCTCCGTCCCGCCGTCCACGGCTTCTACTTCCAGGCGTTGGAGGGCAACGGCGCGGCGCTGCCGGCGGCGCTGCTGAGCATGTACGGCAGGGGAGGATCCGTGGTCACCCTGCGCGGCGGACTCGGCACGCTCACCGCCGCGCTGGCCGCACGGGTGCCGGTGTCGTACCGTACGCCTGCCACCGCCATCGAGGTGGGTGACGCCGGCGTGCTGGTGCGTACGCACGATCGGCGGATCAGCGCCTCGGCGGTCGTGCTGGCCGTCGACGCGGCCGCCGCCCGACCGCTCCTGCCGACGCCCGGTGCACTGGCGGACCGGCTGCTGGCCACGCCGTACAGCCCCGGCCTGCTCGTCGGGTGGGACACCGCGGACCGCCTGCCGAGGACCGCCCTGCAGGGCGCCTACGGCGTGCTGACCAGCCCTGGCGCCCGACCGGGACTCGCCGCCCTCGCCGTGGCCTCGCGGGCCGGTGGCAGCGACGGCCGGGACGGGGACCTGGTGACCGCGATGCTCGACCCGGCGACGGCGGTCCGCCTGCGCGACGCCGCTGATGGGCAGGTCGCCGTCGCCGTCGGGACATTGCTGCGCGATCACCTTCCCTGCCTGGCGCACGGCGCCCGGGCGCCGCGCGTGGTCCGGTGGACGCAGGCGATGCCCACGGTGCCCGTCGGCCAGGCTGATGCGGTCCGCGAATACCGGGCGACACTGCCCCGGCGGGCCCGGGTGGTGCTCGCGGGCGACTACCTCGGCTTCCCGTGGACCGACTCCGCCGCGTTCAACGGTCGCTGGGCGGCCCGCCACCTGCGCGACGCGTTGGCGTCTGGGGCGTTGACGGCCGACCGCACCGCGCCGCCCCGGGGCGGTCGCTGAGCACACAGTCGTTGAACCGTGGTGCCTGCACCGCTCACTGTCCCGTACGCCGCACGGCAGCCGGGGTCACCCGGCGCACCGGGGTGGCGCCGCGGAGCCGACGGACGAGGCGCACCCACCGCGTCCACTGCGCCGGGGCGCCGTGCAGCCCGCCGGTGGCGGCACGCTCGATGTTGTCGAAGAGGTCCTCCATCAACGCCTCGTGGAGCCAGCGGACCATGGTCGGCCACAAGATTCGCATGCGGTCGTGGAGGCGCGCGTCGACCACCACGGCCAGCCGGCAGTGGTCCGGACCGACGGCGGCCACGGTGAGGGTGTGGTGACCGTGCAGGCCGGTGGTCGGCGCGAAGTCGAAACGCAACAGCCGGCCGGGCTCGTGGCGAACACAGCGGTACCGGATCGGCCCGTGGCCGCCGCGTGACCCGACCGCCAGTCCACGGTCCATCACCAGCCGCGGCCAGTCCGCCGCCGGCCAGACGGCATCGTCCGGTCCGGCAAGGCCGGACACGACGGACCACACCTGCGCGGCCGGAGCGGCGATGAGGCGGTGCCGAACGTTGCGCATGACGTTCCCCCTTCGATCCACCAACCATACGGCACCGTATGTTTGGTGGTGTGGCCACCCCATGCCACGCTCAACCACCGACTCACCCGCCCGGCCCGCGGCGACGGGACTCACCCCGGGTCCGCCGTGGCGCCGTCACGCAGCACTTCGGAGTAGCGGCTGAACAGGCGCAATGGCGCAGCTGTGCCGTCGTCCGCGTCCTGCAGCCGGGTCCAGCAGCGCGCGAACAGCGCGCGGGCCCTGGTGCCGATCCACGGCCGGGGCAGCAGTTCGGGCGGGAGCAGGGGATCGGGCTCCACGGCTTCGGCGAACCGGGCCGCCAGCTCGATCACCATGGTGATGCGCTCGGTGGCACCGGGGCGGGAGCCGCCGTCGAGTCGGGTCAGGTGACGCGCGGCGAGGTCGGCGAGCCGGGCGTAGCGGGCGGCGATCCGCGGCACCGGCCACAGCACGCCGGCCAGGCGGACGGGCTCGACATGCCCGCCCACGCGCAGGTCCGTGCTGGAGAGGAAGGTGACGCCGGCAAGGACGCCGAGGCGCCGGGCCTGCTGCTCCACCTGCGGCGCGATCGGGTTGGCGGCTACGTACAGTGCGCTGTGCACGGCGGCGCCGCCCAGCCGGACGATCGCGTCCCGCAACGCGTCCCGGGCGGCCCGGGCGGACTCCGGAACCGCGAACGCGACCAGGTGCCAGCGCCCGTCCCAGGGTGCGCGGCCCCGGTCCTGTTCGTAGGCGTAGCGGACGTACCCCACGTCCAGCGCGGCCGCGTCCACGGCGTCGGGCGTGGCCCGCAGCAACGCCCGGCGTCCCCGGCCCTGCTGGGTGAAGCGTCCTTCGGCGACGAGCCGCTTGAGGCAGAGCCGGACCTGCTGGTCGGTCATGCCGAGGGAACCTGCCACCGCGTACAGCGCGCCCGCGTCGACCGTGCCGTCCTCACGGACCATGCCCAGCACGAGCAGGCGCGTGCTGACCTGCGGTGCGGCGGGTGGCGTGTCGACCCACCGGCGGTCGGGCGGACTCACCGCGGCACCGTCGTCGCGGGCGGGCTGCCGTAGCTGGTCGACACGTCGGCTACGCCCCGGTGGCGGAGTGCCGCCGCTTCGCACCCCTCGTCTGTCATGCCTCCGCGCCTCCCGGTCGCTCTTCCCGCCGCGGGTCATCCATTGCACCGCCATTGTACGTTCGTGTAATGGACGATCGTTTCGCACACGATAGGTTGGTCACCGCATGACGGTCGCGGTCACCGCGCCGCCACGACGGCGCGGCCGCCGGGTGCTCTGGGTCTTCGCGGCGACTCTGCTGCTGTTGGTCTCGCTGGGCGGTGTCGTGCTGTTCGCACACCGCTATGACATCCGTGAGCAACGCGTGGAGATCCGGCGTGACGGGCACAGCCTGGACGGGGTGCTGGCCACTCCGTCGACCGGCGAAGGCCCCTTCGGCCTCGTCGTCTTCGTCCACGGGGACGGACCGATCGACGCCACCGCCGAGACGTTCTACCGCCCCCTGTGGGAGTCCTTCGCCCGCGCCGGCTACGCCTCGCTGTCCTGGAACAAGCCCGGCGTCGCCGGCTCGGCGGGCAACTGGCTGGACCAGACCATGGGCGACCGGGCGCGGGAGGTCACCGACGCGCTGGCCTGGGCCCGCCGGCAGCCGCAGATCGACACGCGCCGGATCGGCCTGTGGGGCTCCAGCCAGGCGGGCTGGGTGCTGCCCAAGGTCGCCGCGGACAGTCCCAACCTCCGTTTCGTCATCGCCGTCTCCCCAGCGATCAACTGGCTCAGGCAGGGGCGGTACCACCTGCTTGCCGAGCTGCGCGCCGCGGGCGCGGACCCGGCCGAGGTGGACCGGGCGCTGCGTCGCCGGGAGCAGACGCTCGCGCTGCTGCGCCGCGGCGCCACCGTCGAGGAGTACCGGAGCACCGTCGAGGACGCCGCAGACATGACCGCCGACCGATGGAGGTTCATCGGCCGCAACTACACCGTCGACGCCTCCGACGATCTGCGGGCGCTGGGCCCTGTACCGGTTCTGCTGCTTCTCGCCGGACACGACCACCACGTCGACGTGGCCGAGACCGAAGCCACCTACCGGCGGCTGCTCCCGGCGGCGACCCTGCGGGTCGTGCACTACCCCGACGCCGACCACCGGATGGTCCGGTACGACCTCGCCCGATCCGAATGCCGGACCACGCTGACAGCCCTGTTCGCCCCACGAGCCCTTTTCGCCGAGGGGTACCTCGCCGACCAACGCCGCTTTCTCCGGCAGCACGCCTAGGCATCGAGTCCGGCCGTCCGGTCGCATGTGGACCCGCCCACGCCCGGGCGACCGAGTGGGCTGGGCGGGCGTCCGTCGGACCCGGTGCCGGTCAGGATCTGCTGAGTGCGGTGGACCGGTCAAGGGCCGTGCCCGAGATCAGGCGGTACGGCGCGAGCAGGGTGCTGGACCAGCCGTGGCCGGCGCCCTCGGCCATCTCGTCGACGACCGGGCGGCCGTCGCGGAATGCCTGCGCGTAGAACGACCGGTCGACCACGGTGCGCTTGACGCCCGGGACGGCGCCGATCCGGTCGGCCAAGGGGCGCCACCGTTTCCGGCAGCCCGCACCCCCTACCGAAACGGCCGAGCCATATTTTCGGAAGTTGATCGAACCGGACGACGCGGCGGGCTGGACGCGGCTCCGGTTGGGCTGCTGGCCAAGGTCGTGGAGCAACGGCGGGACGTCTGTCGCGTGCTGCAGGACGCCCGGTGCCGCCGCGCGCCGACGCGGTGGCCGCCGGCCCGCGCCTGGAAGGCTACCGCTGACTCCTTACCGGGGTGAGGTGGCCATCGTGGTGGCACGCAGTCCCCTCGTTCGAGCGCTGCCGAGGCGTGGCATACCGGAAAACACCCCTCAGGCGGTGCGGCGATGGCGCCGCCACAGGGGTCGGTACCCCCACGGGTGCTAGCACGCTGTTCCCCGCCGGCGCCCGCCGACAGACTGGTGCGATCCCCTCGTCCGCCGAACCTCGTCACGACCGTGGGAGCCGACATGAGACGTCTCACCTCCACCTTCGTCGCGCTGGTGGCCTGCGTGGCCACCATCGGCGCCACGCAGACCGCGCCGAGCGCTGCGGCCCCGGCACCGGCGGCTGCGGCGACACCGGAGTCGCTGGTGAAGTCGACCGGTCTCGCCATCCTGAGCCCGCACCATCTGCGGGCGCTGTCAGTCGCCGACCGTGACGCCGCCATGTCCCGCATGGTCGACGACCTACGACTTTTCCGGGTGCAGACGGTGCGACTGGAGTTCGCCATTCGCAGCGACGAGGATGTTGCTGCGACGTTGGAGACCCTGTACCGTCCGCTGCTGTCCAAGTTGGCCGCGGCCAACATCAAGGTCATCGCCCTGCTGGACTTCAGCCTGGTCGAATCCGGGGTCATCAACGACCCTTACCGCAAGCGCACGTATGTGGACCAGTTCGAGGTCGAGTGGTGCGACAACCCGGTGATCTGTCACGGCTCCCCGCTGGCGCCCAACACCAGCTACGCGCGGTACGGGCCGGTCACCACGTTCATGGACAAGTGGCTGAGCCGCGCCCTGATCACCATCGGCACGTTCCGTGACAGCATCACCGCGGTCGAGATCCTCAACGAGGCCAACAAGACCGTCGGGCAGGGTTACTACCTGCCGCCCGACGTTTGCGGCCGCCTGGTAGCGAAGCTGCACTACTACTGCAAGGTGAACGAGACCGCCCCGTGCTACGGCAAGACACTGATCACCGTGGGGATGCACCCGGCGACCGACGACCCCGGCGAGGCCGAGCTGGCACCGATCCCGCCCTCGAACTGCAAGGCCGGGCAGACCGGGATGCTCCAGCGCAACAACGACACCTGCTACATCGACCTGCTATACCGCAGCCCCGCATACACGCAGTTCCGCGAGCAGCACGCGCGCTATCCGGGCGATGCTTTCGGTTACCACCCGTACCCGTGGGCGATAAACGGGGACTACGACACCAGCGACAACACGCTGGACGACCTCCTCGACCTGATGCTCGGCCGGTACGCCGAGGTCCGCGCCAAGCTCAACGAGTGGGACCCCGGTAAGTACATCTGGCTGACCGAAGCCGGCTTCGACGGTACGTACCAGGTCGCCGATCCGGCACCGGCGCCGGGGGTCAGCCGCGCCGACTACAGCCAGGTCGTCCAGGAGCAGTTCATCATCAAGCTGCATCACCGCTTCTTCGCCCTCACCGGAACAGCACGGCCCTACATGCTCGTGTACTACCGATACCACGACTACATCAACGTCGCCGAGGGCCACCTCAACATCTACGGACTCGTCGTGCACCGCAGCCGCGACGATGACCCGCACGACTCCCACGACGATTGGGACCACTCCACCGACTTCACCCAGCCGCCCGACTACAAGCGCGACGTCGTCTGCACCTACATCGAGGTCCGGCGCCCGCCGTCCCGGCCGCCCTACTGCCTTGGCACCTGAGCGCCCGCCCGCACCCAGCCGGGCCGGCGGCGCCGAGCGACGACTCCTCCCGGTGAGCCGGGACGGCCCGGCGACGGCGCGGTGGATCGGCCAACGCGCGCCCGGCGCGGCGACGGGGAGCCGCTCTGGAGCGACGGGCACGCGATAACGCGATCGGCGCCCCTATAGTCCTATCCGTGCTGTCGCGGAGGCTGGCGGTCGGTGGTGCCGGGCTGGTCGTCGCGCTCAACGCCGCACTCATGATCCGGGTGCTTGGCACGCCCGCGGAGAACGTGCCGGCGAGGGTGTATGCGTTGGAGGCGATCGCGTCGGCCACCGGTTTCCTGCTGGTGGGATTGTGGACGTGGGCGCGCAGCGGCGGTCGGCGACTCGGCCGGCTGCTGTGCCTGGTCGGCGCGGCCCACCTGCCCCAGCTCGCCACCTGGTGGCCGCAGACCGACGTGTACCTCACCGGTGTGCTGCTGCAGTTCCTGCCACTCGCGGCGCTAACCCACCTGCTGCTGGCCCTGCCACATGGGCAGCTCGACCGTCCCGGCCGCGCGCTGGCCTGTGCCGGGTACGCCGTCGCGCTCCTCCCTCAGCTGATCTACCTGTTGGTGGGCGGCCCGGACCCGAGCGAGCCGTGGAACGGCTGGTCCATAGTCGACGACCGCGGCCTGGTCGTCGCTGTCGACCGAGCCCACCAGATCCTCGGCGCGTTGACCATCGTCGCGGTGCTCGTACACGCCGGTCACCGCACGAGCCGCCGAGCACTCAGCGGGCGCGCGAACCGGCGACTGGCGATCGTGACCACCGGTGGGCTGGCCGCGCTGATGGTGATCCTCGCGCTCATGCTGCTGGCCGCGGGCGGTGTGCCGAACCTCAGTTGGGCGATGCTGCTGACGCTGGGCCTGGCCGGCGCCCTGGCGCCGCTGGCCTTCCTCGGCGGTGTGCTGCGCAACCAGCGTGACCGCGCCCGGGTCGCCAACGCGGTGCTCGCCCTGCCGGCCGGCGCCGCGGTGGAAGCGCTACGCGAGCAGCTTGCGTCTGCCCTGCGACGAGGCACTACAGATCGTCACATGGCTCCCCGACCGGGGGTACGTCGACGGAGCCGGCCGACCGGCCCCGTCGCCCCCGCCGGGCCGGCACCTCACACCGGTCCTCCGCAACGGCGGGCCGGTCGGCGCGATCATCCACGACCGCGCCCTCGGCGCCGAGCCAGAGCTGCTGGTGGCGGCCACGGGCGCCGCCGGCCTCGTCCTGGCCGGCGAACGCCTGACCGCCGAGCTGGCAGCCAGCCGGTCCCAGGTGACCAGCTGCGTGGACGCCGAGCGGCGGCGCATCGAGCGGAACCTGCACGACGGCCCCCAGCAGCGCCTGTACGCCGCGGCGATCACGCTAGCCCTCGCCGCCGAGCGGCTGACCGCCGACCCGCGGACCGCCGGGTCCCTGTTGAGCGAGGCGCGGGACGCGCTGGCGGTGGCCATCCGGGAGGTACGCGAGCTGAGCCACGGCATCCACCCGGCTGCCGTCCTTGAGCTCGGGCTGGCCGGCGCCCTGCGCGACATGGCCGACCGGTCGCCGGTGCCGGTCACCGTGGGCGTCGACGGGGAGCTCGACCCGGCGTCGGCAACGGCGGTCTTCTACGTCGTGGCGGAGGGCCTCACCAACGCGGCGAAGCATGCCGCCGCGGAGCACGTCACCGTCGCGGTCCGCGCGGAGGGGGGACAGGTACAGGTCACGGTAACCGATGACGGTTGCGGAGGGGCCGACGCCCGGCGCGGCCAGGGGCTGCGCGGCCTGGCCGACCGCCTGGCCGAGCACGGCGGCTCCCTTGTGGTCGAGTCTGGCCCCGGCGGGGGGACCGTCCTGCGAGCGGAGTTCCCGTGCGCGTAGTGGTAGCCGACGACAGCGTGCTCCTGCGGGAAGGGCTCGTCCGGCTGCTCACCGAGTCCGGCTTCACCGTGGTGGCCACGGCGGGCGACGGCGACGCGCTGTGCCGGCTGGTCGCCGCCCACCGCCCCGACG
>DATMJT010000304.1:0-2201 GCA_035553735.1 Pilimelia sp. | reverse complement strand
GCCGCCGGCGGGGGGCGGCCGGGCGTCCGGCGGCCACCAGCCGGGCGATCGGGGTGTCGTGCCAGTCGGACGGCAACCGGCCGAGAATCCGCTCCAGCCGGACCGACGCCTCCACATAGGACAGCGAGTCCCCGCCCAGGCTGACGAAGCTGTCGGCGGGCGTGACACCGGTCCGGTCGAGGATCTCGGCGTACAACCGGCACAGTTGCTCGGCGGTCGGCGGCGCGGGAGCCGCGGCGGCTTCCGGGGACGGCGCGGGCACCGCGGACCCGGGGCGGCGGGGCCCGGGCACCGCGCCCGGGCGGTGCGGCGTCGCCCCGGCGTCGCCGGGGTCCGGTGCCGCCGGCGCTCCGGCACGGTCGGCAGGCCCGGCCAGGCCGGCGACCGCGCGGCGGTCGGGCTTTCCGGTGGACAGCCGGGGCAGTTCGGGCACCACCGGCACCCGCACCGCCTGCGCCGGCAGCCCGTAGGTGCGAGCCACCAGCCGGCGCACCCCGGCGGCGTCGAGGCCGCCGTCGCGCCGGGCGCGCTCCACCGCCACCACGAGCTCGTCCGCGCCGCCGCCGGCGCAGCACGCGGTCACCCCGTGCCGCGCCAGCAGCTCCTCCACCCGCTGCGGGTCGATCCGCAGCCCGGCCACCTTGACGAACTGGCTGCGCCGCCCCACCAGCACGTACAGGCCGTCGTCGGTGCGCCGGGCCAGGTCGCCGGTCCGCAGCTCCCACACGGTGCGGCCGCGGCTCAGGTCGGCCGGGTGCTCGGCGTAACCCAGCATGACGTTGCGGCCGGTGTAGACCAGCTCACCGGTACCCGGCTCGGCGTCGGGCTCGTCGGGCAGCGGCGCGATCCGGAACGCGCCGCCCGGGATCGGCACGCCGATGGCGTCGGGGTGCTCGGCGGCCAGCTCCGGCGGCAGGTACGCCATCCGGGCGGTCGCCTCGGTCTGCCCGTACATCACGAACAGGTCCCAGCCGGCGCGCCGGCCCAGCGCGGCGTAGCGGGCCACCCGGTCCGGGGCCAGCCGCCCGCCGGCCTGGGTCACGTAGCGCAGGTGGGGCAGCCGCAGGTCGGCGAAGCCGATCCGGTCGAGCAGCTCGAAGGTGTACGGCACCCCGGCGAACGAGGTGCCGCGCGCGGCCCGGAACAGCTCCCAGAAGCGCGGCTCGGCCACCGACAGGTCGGTCAGCACCAGCCCCGCGCCGCGCAGCAGGTGACTGTTGATGACGGACAGCCCGTAGCAGTAGTGCATGGGCAGGGTGGTGGCGGCCCGGTCGTCCGGGCGGATGGCCAGGTACTCGGCGATCGCCTCGGCGTTGGCCTGCAGGTTGTCGGCCGAGAGGCGGACCAGCTTCGGCGAGCCGGTCGATCCCGACGTGCTCAGCAGCAGCGCCAGATCCGGGTGCGGGGCGTGCGCGGAGCCGCGGCGGCGCTGCCGCACCTGGTGGCGCCCGGCCGCGGGACGCACCACCACGTCGGGGTCGTACGCCGCCACCAGCGCCGCGACGGCCTCGGGCCGGTCGCCGGGCGCGAGCAGCAGCGGGTGGCCGGCGGACAGCGCCGCCAGGTAGTAGACCACCGCGTCGACGGTGTTGGCGCCCGCCAGGAGCACCAGCCGCCGGCCGCCGCCCAGCCGGTGGGCGGCGGCGGCCACCCGGTCGGCCAGCTCCCGGTAGGTCAGCCGCCCGGTCGCGGTGATCAGGGCGGGGCGGTCGCCGTGGCCGGCGAGCGCCCGGACGAACGGCACCGCCCCCGGCGCCGCCGGCGCGGTCCGCTCCGGCGGTGAGGCGAGGCCGCGGGCGCGGGGCGGCGCCGATCGCCGCGGCGCGGGTCGGGGTGGCGCGGTACGGGGGTGGGGCGTCACGCCCGTACCCTAAGGTAAGGCAAGCCTTATGGAGAACCTCCGGTCGCCTGAGACCCTGGTCATGGTCGTCGCCTGCCCGCCGACGGGTGTGTGGGGAGCGGGCAGGGCCAGCCCGGTGGGCTCCGCTCGACCCGACGCGGCGTCCCGGCGCCAACGCCCGCGGACCCTATGTAGACATCCGGCCTAGGGAAGCCTACGGTCGCCGCATGACTGAACCGGTGCGGATAACCGTGCCCGTGGCGAAGGTCCTGTCCGTTCTGCTCGCCGACCCGGCGGCCGACCGGTACGGGCTGGACCTGATGCGTGCCACGGGCCTGCCCAGCGGCACCCTGTACCCGAT
>DATMJT010000303.1:0-7217 GCA_035553735.1 Pilimelia sp. | reverse complement strand
CCACCGCCGGACCACCACCACGCCCAGGACCGCCTCGACCTGTACATCCGCGCCTCGCTCTACGGGAGCTTCGCGGCCGTGCCGCTGATGGCCGGTGGCATCGTGCACACGGACGTGGGCGGCGCGGCGCCGTGGGTGGCGGCGGCGTTCGCGGCGCTGCACACCGTGGTGAACGTGCTGCTGGTACGCGCCGGCGTGGACCACCACCTGGGCAGGCGCGCGCGACCGGTCCGCCTCGTCGGGGCTGGCGCCGCGCTGACCGTGGTGGGCGTGGCGGCGGCGGTTCTCGCGTACCCCGACCCGACCCCCGGCCATCCCGACGGGCCCGCCAACGGCATGCTGCTCGTCCTCGTCGTCTCCTACACGGCCGCGCTGTCCACGGCGGTCCGTCCGGCCCTCGCCCTCGCCGTCGGCGGGCTCGGGGCGGCGGCCCTGTACGCCCTCGCCGCCGCGCAGGGCGTGACAGCCCCTGCGGGCCCCGCCCTGGGGCTCCTGATGCTCAACCTCTTCGTCGTGGCGTCCTTCCGCCTCTCCATGTGGATGCTGGCCGCGGTGTGGGAGCTCGACCGCGCACGCCAGGTGCAGGCGAGCCTCGCCGTAGCCGAGGAGCGGCTACGGTTCGCCCGGGACCTGCACGACGTCGTGGGACGCACCCTGTCGGTGGTCGCCCTCAAGGCCGAGCTGTCCGCCCAGTTGGCCAAGCGCGGTCGGGCCGAGGCCGTCGACGAGATGCTTGAGGTGCGCCGGATCGCGCAGGAGTCCCTCGCCGAGCTGCGCGCGGTGGTGGGCGGGTACCGCAGCGCCGACCTGGACGCCGAGCTGGCCGGCGCGCGGTCGCTGCTCGCCTCGGCGGGCATCGGGTGCCGAGTCATCGGTGACGGCAGCGGCCTGCCCGCGCCCGTGCAGGGCACGCTGGGCTGGGTGGTCCGGGAGGCCACGACCAACGTGTTGCGGCACACCGAGGCGCGCCACTGCACCGTCACGCTGCGCCCGGCGCCCGACGGTACGGTGACGCTCACGATGGACAACGACGGAGCGACCGGCCGCTCGGCGGTCGCGGGGGAGGAGCGCGTGCGCTTCGGTAGCGGCCTGATCGGACTGGCGGAGCGGGTGGCCGGGCTCGGCGGCTCGCTCACCGCCGAGCGCCGGCCCCCCGACGGCTTCCGGCTCACCGCGCGGCTGCCGGCGGCGGCGGCCGAGGAGGAGGGTGGTGGCGCGTGACCACCGAACCGCCTGCCGCGGCCCCCGACCCGAACCCCATCCGCATCCTGCTGGCCGACGACGAGCACCTGATCCGCGGCGCCCTGGCCGCCCTGCTGGCCCTGGAGGACGACCTCGCCGTCGTGGCGCAGGCCGCCACCGGTGCGCAGGCGCTCGCGATGGCCCGCGCGCTGCGTCCCGACGTGGCGGTCGTCGACCTGCACCTGCCCGACCTGGACGGCGTTGCGGTGGCCCAGCGGCTGCACGCCGAGCTGCCGGCCTGCCGCACCATGATCGTTACCAGCCACGGGCTGCCCGGACACCTCAAGCGGGCCCTCGCCGCCGGCGTACGGGGATTCCTGGCCAAGACGGTCTCCGCCGAGACGTTGGCCGCCGTCGTGCGAATCGTGCACGGCGGTGGCCGCTACGTCGACCCGCAGCTCGCGGCCGAGGCCATCAGCGCCGGCGACAGCCCGCTCACCCCGCGCGAGGCCGACGTGCTGGCGCTGGCCGCCGACGGCGCCCCGGTGGACGAGATCGCACGCCGGGCCGCGCTGTCCCCGGGCACCGTCCGCAACTACCTGTCGGCGGCGGTCGGCAAGACGGGCACCACCAATCGGCACGAGGCCATCCGCGTCGCCCGCGGCCACGGGTGGATCTAGCTTCCGGCCCAGGTTGCCGACCGCCACCGGCTCCTCGCCGCGGATCCCCGCCGCGGCGGTCGGGCCCGGCGCCGCGGCGGCCGTGGCACGCGTGCGCGGCGGCCGTGGCACGCGCGCGCGGCGGACGGGCGAGGTCAGCAGGTCAGGGAGGGCGGCGGCGCGCCCTTGGAGAAGATGATGTAGTCCAGGTCGAAGGACGAGACCCCGTGGGTCCGCGAGACGGTCAGGTACACCGTGTGGGTGCCGGGCGGCAGCGGGTTGGCCCACACCCACTCCCGGGACCCGGGGCCCAGGTAGGTGCGGACGGGGAACGTCGTCAGCGGCGGCGCCCACCGGCTGCCGAGGCGCAGCTCCACGGTCGCGAGGTCCACACCGGCCGGACCGTGGCCGACGACGCACATCACGGAGGTCCAGAACTCCTCGCCCGTGACGTTGTCGTAGCGCAGCCAGTCGCCCTGGGACAGCGAGGTGACCAGGCGACGCCCGGAGGCCCGGTCGCTCCAGACCGTCTTCGTTCCCCACTGGGCGTCGTACGACTCGGCCTCCGCCGAGTAGAAGGTCGGGTAGGCCACCCGGCCCTCGCGCAGCGTCTGTGCGTGTGCGGCGGAGCCGGTGAGGGCGCCGGCGGCCACCGCCGCCACCGTCACCAGGCCTGCGAGCAACCGTCGTGTGTTGATTCGCATGTCCGACCTCCCCAATGACCGACATCGACAGATCGAAGTGTATGCAAATTTTGTCCGCCTTGGGGTGCACCGGTCGATGTGGCCGCCGCCGGGTCGGCCAGCGCCGGGTCAGCCAGCGCCGGGTCGGATGGTGCCGGCCGGGCCCCGTGGAACGGGATCGCCCGGCCGGGACGCCGCGTCGCGGACGCCGCGTCGGGCGGGGATCGCGCCGGCTGTGGTGCACCCCGGCCGGCAACGGGCCGGGCCCCGGCGACGGGGTTGCCGTCGCCGGGGCCCGGAACGCCCGCTACCGCGGGGCGTCAGCAGGCACCGTCGTCCCGCCACACGTTCCACGAGATGGGCGCGCCCGGTGCGGCCCCGGTCGACCACCACAGCGACGTCCACCGGCGTCCGCTGTGGCGAACGACGTCGCTAGGCACGTACGACGTGGTGGACACCCACTGCGGTACGCCGGAGCAGTTCCCGCCGTCGGGCGAGACGGTCAGGGTGAAGGTCGCGGTCCGGGACACCGCGCCGGTTCCGGTGACGGTGATCGGGTACTCCCCGGTGGCGGCGGAGGCCCCGACGGTCACCGTCATGGTGCTCCCGCCGCCGGAGGTCACCGAGGCCGGCGCGAAGGTCACGCTGACTCCGGCCGGCTGACCGGACGCGGACAGGGTCACGCCCTGGGCCGCGCCGGAGACGGTGTACGTGGACACCGCGGCGGTCGCTGACGCCCCCGGGCGGACCGCGAGGGCCCCGGGGTTGACCGCCACGGAGAAGTCGTCGTTGACGTCGGTGACCGTCAGCTCGGCGACGCTCCACGGCTGCGCCGCCGCGCCGGTCTGGGTGATCCGGACGTGTCGCGCGACGGTGGTCGGCACCGTGACGGTGGTGACCTGACCGGTGCCCGTACCCGTGGCGATCGGGTCGCCCCACCGCGTGCCGTCGTCGGAGACCCGCACCGCCCACTGCCGCGGATGGTGCGTCGACTGGCCGGTGCCGGTGTCGAGCACCAGCCGGTTGAACCGTCGGGCCGAGCCCATGTCCACCTGGAGGTACTGCCCGTTCGACTGCGGCGCCCCGGTGGACCAGTAGCTGCCCGGGTCGCCGTCGACGGCGTGCGCCGGTGGGCGCCCGGCGGCGGACCCCGACGCGCTGGCCGACCATCTGGTGCCCGCCGGCAGCACGGCCAGCGCCGCGCGCAGGTTGGGCAGCGGGCCGATGACGCCGCCGGCCACGTTGGTCTGTGGCGTACCGGTGCGCTTCAGCAGGTCGCGGACCTGTAGCGGGGTGAGGGTCAGGCCGCGCTCCTCCGCGACGCTGGAGACCGCCGCAGCCGCGGCGACCACCATCGGCGAGGCGCCGGAGGTGCCCCCGAAGGCGGCGGTGTACCAGTTGTTCGGGTTGTCGCCGTGCAGGCTGCCGAAGCCTCCGGTGGTCACGATGCAGTTGCCCCAGCCCTGCAGGTCGATCCGCCGACCGTAGTTGGAGAACCCGAGCCGGCTGCGCTCCTGCCCCGGCGGCGCGCAGCCCGGCGCCGCGCCGGCTCCGACCATGATGGCCCCGGAGTCCGGGCGCCCGGCCGGGAACACCGAGCCGTAGAGGCAGGTGTTGTCGTAGTCCTGGCCGCCGTTGCCAGCCGCCTCGACCACGATGACGCCGCTGGACACGGCCGCGACGATGGCGTCGTAGTAGGCCTGGTACCACTCGACCGCCACCGGCGCGGACACCTGCTGCCCACAGCCGGTCGGGCCGCCGATCTGCTGCTCCAGCAGGATCACGTCGCCCGGGGACAGGCGCGTTGCCGCCAGCGTGATGGAGGTGGCCAGGTCGTACTCGCGCTCGACGTTGGTGACGTTGGTGATGTGCATGCCCGCGTCGGGGATCAGTCCCAGGACGCCGATGCCGTTGTCGTCCCCGGAGAGCTCGCCGATCACCTGCGTGCCGTGGTCGACCCAGTCGGGCCGCTCGGGCTTCGGGGTGCCGTTGGCGATCAGGGCGCCGGGCAGGCGCAGCCTGGAGAGGTCCTCGTGGTTGACGTTCCACCCGTACTCGATGTCCACCACGCGCACGTTGCGTCCGCGTCCGCCGGCCACCGTGGCCGCGTAGTCGGCGTCGATGCCGCTGGACGAGGCGGGGCGGCGGTACTCCTGCCGCGCCCGGAAGTCCGGGGTGGCCGCCGCGCCCGGCGGCGCGACGGGGCGCGGTGCCGGGTACGCCGTCTCGACGACCTCCTGAGCGTTCAGCGCCCCGACCACCCGTACGAGGCCGGCGCTGGAGGTCACGCGCACCCGGTACCACAGGTTCAGGTCGGCCTGGCCCCGTCCGGACCGGGAGAGGGCCCGGGCACCGTACGAGGCAAGGGTGCCTTCCGGCACCGCGATGAGGCGGGAGACCTGCGTGACGGCCTCGTCGGAGAGGGCCTGCCGTACGCCCGACAGGTCCGCCCCCGACAGGGAGACCAGCTCCCCGGCGCGCAGCCGCACGTCGGAGCCCTCGACGAACTTGAGGTGGAGGTACTCGCGGGACTCGGCGTCGCTCAACGCCGTAACGGCCCGCTTCCGGCCCGGCACCCGCCGCGCCGGGACGGTGGCCCCTCCGCCGGCCTCCGCCCCGGCGGAGGAGGTCTCGGCGGCGCCCGCGGCCGGCGTTGTCGCCACCGGTGGGCCGGACCCGGCGGGCCCACCGGGCCCGGCCGGCGCGCCGCCCGGGGCGGCCGTCGCTACCGCGGCGGGCACGGCCGCGACGACGAAACCGACCGTCGCCGCGACAACTGTCAATCGCCAACTTCGTGGATTCACTGGAATTCCCCTTCGCGTCTACCGGAATTGCCGGTCGAGGGCGCCGCCGGCAACCGGACCGCGTGTCCTGGACGCTGAGCCGCGGCAGCCGATAGCGCGTGAAGGCGTCGCGAGAAAATGGCGCACGGAACTGCGGCACTCGGTGAGAGCTCGATGCCGGTCGGCCGGTGTCTGGACCCCGCTGGCGGCGGAGCGGCTGCGTCGAGCATGGCACGCGGTAGCTGGCGCCACAGACCCACCCGGTCCTGATTGGACGTGCGTATCGTCACACCGTTTCGGCGCCCTGTGTCGGCCGTCAGGTGCCGTATATCCACAGTGAATGATGGACCCATCGGCGGTCGTCGAGTCGGTGGCCGCCCCGCGACGTTCGCGCAATCAACCGCCGTAGATGAAATTGCGTGCCGTGCAGGGACGACGCCCCATCCGTCGGTGACCACGCGCGCATTTCGGCGACGACCACCCGCCCGCCTGCGCGGCGCCCACGCTGCGGCGCGGGGCCCTCGGGCGCGCCGGTGCCCCGGGCGGCGCGACGCCGTTTCCGCGTGCACCGCGGCAATGGCCCGAATTGCTGGGCGGGCGCCTGGGGCTGTCGGGTTCCCGTCGGTCGGCGTGCGCGCCGGCCGGATCCACGCGCCGGCCCGGTGCGCGCGTCGGCCGGGTCCATTCTCTGAAACTCTGATGCTCTTGACTCTGGAATCCCGGCGTCGGGCGTCACAGTGCGCGTAGCGCGGTGTCGGGGCATTGACCGCCGCAGATTCGCGTGACTATCGTGAGGCAACTTCGACCCGCCTCTGAGGACGGACAGCCGGTAGGCGACCGCCTCCTCGGGCCAGCATCGCCACTGGTGCCTGGCCAACGATGCCGCCCGGCAACGGCGGCGACCCGGTCGACGCCCGCGCGGCGCGCTCGGGCCGCCGGCCGGGCGCCGGCCCACCGCAGCCGACCCGTCACCCCGCCGCCCGGCCGGCAACCCCTGTCGGCCGGGCACCCCCGCCGGCCCGCACGGCCGAGAGCCCGGTCCGACGGACCGCCGACCGATCCCTAGGGAGACCCATGCGACGACGTACCCTGCCGGCCTGGCGTGCCGCCCTCGTCGCGGCGGTCGTCCTGGTGGCCAGCGGGGCCGCGGTGGCCACCGCGGCCGCCCAGGCCCGGCCGGACGAGCCGATCCGCCCGATCGTCGGGGGCAGCCGCGCCCAGCAGGGGGAGTTCCCCTGGATGGTGAAGCTCTCCGTCGGCTGCGGCGGGGCCATGTACACGCGGCAGATCGTGCTCACCGCCGCGCACTGCCTGTGGTCCAGCGGCCCGAACACCGGGGTGACGGCCACGATCGGCGCGGTCGACCTGCAGAGCCCGACGGCCGTCAACGTGCGGTCCTCGTACGTGCTGCGGGCGCCCGGCTACAGCAGCGTGACCCGGGGCAGGGACTGGGCCCTGATCAAGCTGGAGCGACCGGTCGACGCGCCGACGCTGGCGATCGCCACCGACCCGGGCCTCAACAGCGGGGTCTTCACCGTCGCCGGGTGGGGCGCCACCCGCGAGGGCGGCGTGGGGTCCCGGTACCTGCTGAAGGTCGACGTGCCGTTCGTGTCCGACGCCCAGTGCCGGCAGGCGTACTCCTACCTGGTCGCGAGCGACATGATCTGCGCCGGCAACTACACCGCCGGCGGCAAGGACTCCTGCCAGGGCGACTCGGGCGGTCCCATGTTCCGCCGCGACGCGGTGGGCGCGTGGGTCCAGGTGGGCATCGTGAGCTTCGGCGACGGGTGCGCGCGGCCCGGCAAGCCCGGCGTCTACTCCGAGGTGAGCACCTTCGCCGCCGACATCCGCGCCGCGGCGGAACATGGGACCGCCCGAGTCGCCCTGGCAGGAGTCCTTGCCGCCGGCGG
>DATMJT010000302.1:0-2773 GCA_035553735.1 Pilimelia sp. | reverse complement strand
CGCCGCACGTTCACCTACGTCCTCGTCTGGGTCGTGGCCACCTCGGTCACCGCGATGGGCTCCTGGCTGGGGGTGCGGTCGGTGCTGGACGCCGGCGCACCTCGGCGGCGGACAGCGGCCGGGACCGCTGCGGCCCGCCGGCGTCCAGCACCGACCGCACCCCCAGCCAGGAGCCCATCGCGGTGACCGAGGTGGCCACGACCCAGACGAGGACGTAGGTGAACGTGCGGCGCACGCCCCCATCTTGCCGTGGGCGTACGGTGCTCACCATGGCCACGGTGCTTCTGGTGGAGGACGACCACGTGGTGCGCGGCGCGATGCTGCGCTCGCTGACCGACCGTGGGCATGCCGTGCAGGCGGTGGGCAGCGCCCTGGAGGCGCTGCGCCGGGTGGCCGCCGGCCCGCCCGACCTGGTCGTGCTGGACCTGGGCCTGCCGGACCTCGACGGCGCGGACGCGCTGCGCATGCTGCGCGGCATCACCGACGTGCCGATCATCATCGCCACCGCGCGGGACGACGAGCAGGCCATCGTGCGGCTGCTGCGCGCCGGCGCGGACGACTACATGGTCAAGCCGTTCACCGGCGCCCACCTGGACGCCCGGATCACCTCCGTGCTGCGCCGCGCCGGGCGGCCCAGTCGGGCGGCGCCCCCGGCGGCGTACCAGGTGGGCGGGCTGCGGGTCGACCCGGCCCAGCGCACCGCCGCGCTGGACGGCGCCGCGCTGCACCTGACCCGCAAGGAGTTCGACCTGCTGGCCTACCTCGCGGCCCGGCCGGGCCGGGTGGTGTCCCGACGGGAGCTGTTGGAGGAGGTATGGCGCCAGCCATCGGTCGGCGAGGACCAGACGATCGACGTGCACCTGTACTGGCTGCGGCGCAAGCTGGGCGAGACCGCGGCCAGGCCGCGGTACCTGCACACCGTGCGGGGGGTCGGGTTCAGGCTGGTGGCACCGGACTGAGGCGGGCGCTGGCCTACGTCGGGCTGGCGATGACCTCGATGGTGGCGCTGGCCTTCCTGATCCCGCTGGCCCTGCTCGTGCGGCAGCTGGCGCACGAGCGCGCCGTGGCCGACGCGGAGCGGCAGACGGCGGTGGTGGCCGCCGTGCTGGCGGTGACCACCGAACCGGCGGCCGTGGAGCGGGCCATCGCCTCGGGCACCGACGAGCAGCGGCTGGCCGTGCACGGCCTGGGCGACGCGGTGGGGACCAGCCACGCCAGCGCCCGCGACGTGGCCGGCGCGGCGGGCCAGCGCCAGCCGGTGGTGGCGGAGGTGCCCGGCGGGCTGGCCTACCTGGAGCCGGTCGACGTGGGCGACCGGATCGCCGTGGTGGAGGTGTTCATCCCGCAGGCGGCGCTGTCGGAGGGCGTCCGCCCGGCCTGGTACGCCCTCACCGCCGTGGCCGCCGGGCTGGTGATCGCCTCCGTGCTGGTCGGCGACCGGCTCGCCGCGAAGGTGGTCGGCTCGGCGCGGTCGCTGGCCCGCGCGGCGGTGGCCCTGGGCGAGGGCGATCTGGACGTGCGGGTGGCGCCCACCGGCCCCCGGGAACTGGCCGAGGCAGGGCTGGCGTTCAACCGGATGGCCGACCGCCTCGGGCAGCTGCGCACCAACGAGCGGGAGCTGGTCGCCGACCTGTCGCACCGGCTCCGCACGCCGTTGACCGTGCTGCGGCTGGACGCGGAGTCGCTGATCGAGCCGAGCGAGGACGACGGGCGGCTGCTGCTGGAGACCGGCGAGCTGTTCCTGGGCACGCCGGAGGAGGCCGACCGGCGGCGCACCATCCGCCGGATCCGGCAGGCGGTGGCCGCGCTGGAGCAGGAGATCGACGTGCTGATCCGCACCACCCGGCAGGTGGTCGGCGAGCCGCCCACCGCCGAGGCCCGGTGCGACGCCAGCGAGGTGGTGCGCGAGCGGATGACATTCTGGTCGGCGGTCGCCGGCGACCAGCAGCGCCCCTGCCGGGTGCTGGGCGCCGACCGCCCGGCGCCGGTGCCGCTGCCCAGGGCGGAGCTGGTGGCCGCGCTGGACGCGGTGCTGGGCAACGTGTTCCGCTACACCCCGCAGGGCACGGCGTTCGAGGTGGCGGTGTCCCGGCACGACGGCTGGGTGGCGCTGCGGGTGGACGACGCGGGCACCGGCATCCCCGACCCGGACCGGGCGCTGCGGCGCGGGGCCAGCGACCGCGGCTCCACCGGGCTGGGGCTGGACATCGCCCGGCGCGCCGCGCTGGCCACCGGCGGGTCGGTGAGCATCGACCGGGCCCGGCTGGGCGGCGCCAGCGTGGTGCTGCTGCTGCGCGACGCCGAGGCGCCGCCCGCGCAGCACAGCCGCTTCGGGCTCATCGGGCGGCTGGCCCGCGAGCCGGGCACCCGCCGCTGGGGCCGCCGGCGGTCGGCCGACGGCCCGGCGGACTGACCACGCCGCCGCTGCCGGCCGGGCCGGTTATCGGCTGCCGCAAGTCTTGCTTAGGAGTGGCTTAAGGGCCGCCGCCCGCGCCGGGCCGGCGGCTAACGTCAGAGTCGGAATCCGATCCGGTTCCCGCTGGGCCACCTTCCAATCCGTCCCCCGGTAAAACGCGGCCCGGCGGGGAACCCGCGCGCGGCGGGGCTTGGCCTGTCCCCACACTCCAGCCCCGCCGCGCGCCACCCCACCCGCGGTGCGCCGCGGAACTGACGAGGTCGCCGACATGCCCATCTCCGTCCGCCGGCTCCTGCGCTGGACCGCCGTGCTCATCGCGATGACCTTCGCCGTCATCGCCTGCTGGCACGACACCTG
>DATMJT010000301.1:0-5709 GCA_035553735.1 Pilimelia sp. | reverse complement strand
CAGAACGTGCAGGTGGTCGGCGAGCCGGCCGATGGTGGTGTGCTCGAACAGCAGGGTGGCCGGCAGCGGGCCGAAGTCGACCTCCAGGGCCCGGGTCAGCTCCAGGGCCACCAGCGAGTCCACCCCGTAGTCGCCGAACGTGGCGTCGGGGGCGAGCCGGTCGGGGGGCAGCTCCAGCACCCTGGCGAACACCCCGGTCACGTGACGCTCGATGGCCTCCCGGGAGCCGGCCGGCGGACCCGCGGCCGGGACGGGCGGCACCGCCGGGCCGGCGACCCCAACGGAAGCCGGCTCCCCCGGACCGTGGGCCGCGCCGGGCTCCGCGGCGCCCGCGGCCGCAATCGGCCCAGCCGCGCCCGCGGCCCCAATCGACCCAGCCGCGCCCGCGGTCGGGGCTGGCTCAGCCGCACCGTGAGCCGCCGGCTCAGCCGCCCCTGCGGCCGGGGCCGGGCCGCCGGGGCCGGCGCGGCGCACCCGCAGCCCGTCCGCCCGGCCGAGCACCAGCCGCTGGTCGCCGGGCTCGCCCGGCGCGGCCAGTTCGGCCACCGGCGCGAAGCCCGCCGCGGCGAGCGCGTCCCGCCAGCGGGCCGCGCTGAGCACCGGCGCCGCGGGCAGCCGCAGCGCGGTGTCCTCGGCCAGCCACCAACCCCGGGTCAGGCCGAACACCAGGGTCAGGTAGGCGGCGGGGCGCACCCCCTCGCTCACCACCAGCAGCCCGCCGGGCACCAGCAGATCCTTGACATGGTCGAGGGTCGTCTCGATCCGCCGGGTCGCGTGCAGCACGTTGGCGGCCAGCACGACGTCGTAGCGCTCGTCGTCGGCGAAGCCCTGCGCGCCCGGCGGACGTTCGATGTCCAGAACGCGGAAGTCGGTGCCCGGCCGGTCGCCGAACTCCCGGCGGCCGTGCCGGACGAAGGCGGACGACAGGTCGGTGTAGGTGTAGTGGACCCGGTCGCCGTACGGCGCCAGCGCAGCCAGCGCCACCCGGGTCGTCGCGCCGGTGCCGGCGCCGACCTCCAGGACGCGCACCGAACCGTCGCCCGCGACGGCGCGCAGCACCTCGCCGAGCAGGTGGTTGTACTGCGCCATCACCGGGTCCGACCGGTAGAAGCGGGACACCAGCTCCGCGGAGCCGCCGGGGAACAGCACGTCCACGCCGTCGCGGCGCCCGGTGAGCACGTCGGGCAGCGCCCGCACGCACCGCACCAGCAGCTCGGCGGCCGCCGCGGCGCCCGGGTGGGCGGCGACCAGCGCGGCCGCCGCCCGGTCGGGGTCGACGACGGCCTCGGTGACCTCCGCGGCCCCGATCCGGTCGGTCACCTCCACGACGTCGCCGGTGGCCCGCAGCACGCCCGCGGCGGCCAGCAGATCCAGCGCGGCGTCGAACAGGCCGCGCTGCTCGGGCGCGACGCCCAGCCGGTCGGTCAGGTCCGGCCGGCGATGCCGGTGCCCGGGCGCCAGCGCGGCACCGAGGTCGCCCAGCACGCCGACGAGCAGCCGCCCGGCGAGCGCGTCGAGGGCCCGGGTGGCCCGCAGGTGCGCCGCGGCCGCCGCGGCGCGGGCGGGGTCGGCCGGCGGTTTCGGGTCCGGCAGGGGCGCGGGGTCGGCGTCGCCCACCTCCTCCAGGACGGCGTCGGGGTCCACGCCGACGCCGGAGAGGATGCGCTGGTCGGCCCTCGTGGCGACGACCTGCCGGAGCCGGTGGCCCGCGAGGAGCTCCAGGGCGCGCATGCCCTCGGCGGCCCCGATCGGGCTGACCCCGGAGGCGGACAGCCGCGCCAGGGCCCGTTGCCGCTGCGGGTCGCCGCCGGCGTGCCAGAAGCCCCAGTTGACCACCCGCACCGGGAACCGGGCGGTGCGGCCAAAGGCCAGCGCGTAGGCATCCTGGTAGACGCTGCCGGCGGCGTAGCCGGCCTGACCCTGGTTGCCGCCGAAGGAGATGCCCGACGAGTAGAAGACCAGCAGGTCCAGCGGCTCGTCGGCGACCGCGGCGCACAGCACCCGGGTGCCCTCGGCCTTGACCCGCAGCGCGGCGGCGAAGCCCTCGGCGTCCAGGGCGCCGAAGGGGGTGGTGACCAGGACCATGGCCGCGTCCACCACCCCGTGCACGGCGCCGAACCGGCGCTTGGCCTCGGCCACCGCCGCCGCGGTCTGCGCGGCGTCGGTGACGTCGGCCGTCAGGTACACCGCCTGGCCGCCCGCGCGCTCGATCCGCTCCAGCTGGGCCCGGCGGCGCCCGTCGAGCGGGCCGCGGCCGACCAGCACCAGGCGGGCGGCGTAGCGCCCGGCCAGGTGCATGGCGGTGTCGAAGCCGATGGTGCCGAGCCCGCCGACGATCAGGTACACCCCGTGGTCGCGGAACGCGGGCCGCTGCGGCCGGGCCAGCCGGGCCCGGCGCAGCCGGCGGGTGTAGCGGACCCCGGCCCGCAGCAGCACCTGGCGGGCCCGGGGCATGCACGGCTCGGCGACGATCGCGGCCGCCACGGCGGCGGGGTCGTCGGCGACGTCGGCCCCGCGCACGTCCAGCAGCGCGGTGCCCAGCTCGCCGAGTTCGCTGTCGACGGTCATCGCCAGCCCGGCCAGGCCCGCCGCCCCGGGGCGGGCCGGGTCCCGGTCGCCCAGCGGGCAGGCGTCGCCGGTGACCACCTTCAGGCGCAGCGGGCCGGGCAGCACGCCGTGGTCGCGCAGCTCGGCGAGCAGGCGGAACAGGGCCAGCACCGACTCGTCGCTCCGGTCGTCGGCGCCGGTCACCGGGCCGAGGAAGTAGACCAGGCCCCGCCGGGCGCCGGGCAGGGCGACGAACCGCGCGGCCGACTCGCCCGGCGCGAGGCGGACCACCTCGGCGGCGGGGTGGGCCGCGGCGATCCGGTCGGCGAGCGCGGCGTCGGCGGGCCGCGCGACCAGCAGCACGGCGCCCTCGTCCGGTGCGGCCGGGAGCGCGGTACGCGGCGGCGGCGCCGGCGCCACCGTCCACGAGGGAACGTAGAGGAAGTCGACCTCGGCGGCCGGGCGCGGCCGCAGCACCAGACCGGCGACCGTCAGGCAGACCCGCCCGTCGTCGTCGCACACCGTCACGTCGCTGCGCCCGCCCCGGGTGACGGCGTGCGCGTGGCACGCCTGCGGCAGCCGGCGGTGGAGCGTGATCCGGTCCGCGGCCAGTGGCAGCAGCGGCTCGTCGCCGTCGGCCACGACCGCGGCCAAGACGTGCAGTGCCGCGTCCACCAGGCCCGGGTGGACCGCGTACCCGTGCGGGGTGGGCGCGTCGGTGCGCAGCCGGGCCAGCACCTCACCGTCGCCGGTGCGCACGGACTCAGCGAGCTGGAAGTACGGGCCGTAGCGCAGCCCGCGGCGGCGCAGGCGCGCGTACATGTCGGCCGGGTCGACCTCGGTGCGGCACCGCGCGGCGACCGCGGCCAGGTCCACCGGGGCGGGCTCGGCCGGGCACCCGGCGTGCAGGACCCCGCGCGAGCGGACCCCGTCGGCGTCGCGCAGCGCGTAGCCGATCCCGCCCTCGGCAGGCTCGGTGGCCAGGTCCAGTCGCACCGGCCGGGGGCCGACCCGCACCGGCGCGAGCCAGCGCACCGCGCCGATCGAGAACCCGGCGCCGCCGGGGGCGAGCACCCCGGCGGCGAGCGCCACGTGGGCCACGCCGGGCAGCACCGGCTCGCCGGCCACCTCGTGCGCGGCCACCACCGGGTCCGACGGCCGCACGACCAGGGCCGCGGTGCCCGCGGGGGCCCGGCGCGCGGTGGTGGCCAGCCAGTGCCGCTCCGGCTCGAACGGGTACGTCGGCAGCGACACCACCCGCGGCGGCACGGCCCCGGAGGGCAGCGCCGACCAGTCGAGGTCCACCCCGGACACCCAGAGCCGCGCCAGCCGGTCGGCGTGACCCTCGCCCAGCAGGCCGCGGACGAACGCCGCGCCGGCCTGCGTGCCGGTGAACACGTCCCCGAGGGCGCCGGCCGCGTGCGCGTCACCGGCGAACACCCCGTCCGGGTGCTCCCGGGCGGCGAACCGGCGCAGCAGCTCCGCGGCCTGCGTGGTGTCGCGGGCGACGAGGGCGAGCCGGTGGCGCATCGGCGCCCGCCCCACGCGCAGGGTGTGTGCCACGTCGACCAGCGGCGGCGCCGGGGTCGCCGCCAGCGCGGCGGCCAGGCGTCCGGCCTGCGCGCGCAGCCGCTCCTCGGTGAGCGCCGACAGCACCAGCAGCTCGGGGCGCTCGGGGCGCGGCGGGACCCGGTCGTCGCGGTACTCCTCGACGATGAGGTGGGCGTTGGTGCCGCCCGCGCCGAAGGAGCTGATGCCGGCGCGGCGCGGCTGGCCCGGCGCGGCCTCCGGCCAGGGCGCCGCCTGCTGCGGCACGGCGAACACCGACCGGGCGAAGTCGATGTGGGGGTTGGTGCGGGCCGAGTGCAGCGACGGCGCGAGGGTGCGGTGGCGCAGTTGCAGGACCACCTTGGTCAGCGCGGCGATGCCCGCCGCACCCTCCAGGTGGCCGATGTTGGACTTGACCGACCCCAGGGCGCGGCTGCCGACGGCCAGGCCGCGGCCGGCGAAGGCCCGCTCCAGCGCGGCGTGCTCGATCGGGTCGCCGAGCGCGGTGCCGGTGCCGTGCGCCTCGACGTAGCCGATGTCGGCCGGGTCGAGGCCCGCGGCGCGCAGCGCCCGCTCGACCAGCGCCTGCTGGGCCGCCGGGTTCGGCACGGTGTAGCCGTTGGTGCGGCCGCCGTGGTTGACCGCGCTGGCCCGGATGACGGCGTGGATGCGGTCGCCGTCGGCCCGGGCCGCCGCCAGCGGCTTGAGCAGCACCGCGCCCACGCCCTCGCCGGGCACGTAGCCGGTGCCGCCCGCGCCGAACGCCCGGCAGCGCCCGTCGGCGGCCAGCATGTTCATCCGGCTGAGGTTCACGTACTTCAGCGGGTGGGCCAGCACGTTGACGCCACCGGCGATCGCGTACGCGCACTCGCCGCGGCGCAGGCTCTCCACGGCCAGGTGCACGGCCACCAGCGACGACGAGCAGGCGGTGTCCACGGTGACGCTGGGCCCGCGGAAGTCGCCGAAGTAGGACACCTGGTTGGCGACGGAGGCGCGGTTGGCCGGCACCGAGGTGGGGTTGCCCCGGAACGACTCCTCGGCGGCCAGGGTGGCGTAGTCGCCCCACATCACGCCGACGAACACGCCCACGTCCAGGCCGGAGTCGCCGTGGTGGGCGGCGGGCAGCCGGCTCGGCGGGTAGCCGGCGTCCTCCAGCGCCGCCCAGGCGGTCTCCAGGAACAGCCGCTCCTGCGGGTCCATCGCGCGCGCCTGCGGCGGCGACAGCCGGAAGAACCGGGAGTCGAACGTGTCGACGGCGGACAGGAAGCCGCCCCACCGGCTGGTGATGGAGTCCGGCGCGCGGCCGTGCGGGTCGTAGGCGGCGTCGGCGTCCCAGCGGTCCGCGGGCACCTCGGTGACGCAGTCGGCGCCGTCGCGCAGCCTCGCCCAGAACTCGTCGAGGTCGTCGGCGCCCGGGTAGCGGCCGCTGATGCCGATGATCGCGATGTCGTCGCCACCCGGCGGCGGTGCCGGCCGCGCGGCCCGGCCCCCGGCGGCCGCGGAGGGCGCGGGCGGTCCGGCGGGCGCCACGGCGGCCGGGGAGCCGGCGGTGGCCGGGGAGCCGGCGGTGGCCGGGAAGCCGGCGGTGGCCGGGGAGCCGGCGGTGGCCGGGAA
>DATMJT010000300.1:0-6051 GCA_035553735.1 Pilimelia sp. | reverse complement strand
CACCGAGGTCGCCCTGGTGGGCGGGGCCCGGTCGGTGGCGCTGGCACCCGATGGCACCACGCTGGTCGCGGGCTCGGCGTCGCCCTGGTTCGCCGGCCCCGACGACACGGCGCTCGCCCGGTACCGCGCCGACGGCACCCTGGACCCCGGCTTCGGGCGCGGCGGTGTGGTGGTCACCGACCTCAGTCGTGTCGGTGACTGGGACGGCGCGGCCGCGGTCGCACTGGACGCCGATGGCCGGATCCTGGTGCTGGCCTGGGCCCGGTCGGCGAACGCGTTTCCCCGGACGCTCGCCCTGGCGCGGTTCCTGCCCGCGGGCGGCCCGGACGCCGGGTTCGGCCACGGCGGGGTCGTGCTGTGGCCGAGCCCCGGGTCCGGCTACGCGTACCTGCCGGTGGCGCTCGCGGTCCAGCCCGACGGTGCGATCCTCACCGCCAGCGTGGACACCTGGGCGCGCTACGTGAGCCGCGTGGACCTGCTGCGCTTCCGGGGCTGACCGCCGTCGCGGCCGACCGGCGCCGGCCCGCCGCGGCAACGGGCCGGGCCCCGGGCGTCGGCCCGCCGCCACCACGGCCAGGGGCCCGCCGGACGACTCCGGCGGGCCCCTGCGTGTGCGGGTGGTGGAGCGTCAGCGGCGCGAGGCGTCCTCCAGCCGCTCCGGCGAGTCGGTGACGGCCGGGCGGTCGCCGGCGGAGACCGGCGGGCGGCCGGGGGAGACCGGGGCCTGCGCGGGCTTCTCGATGGGGTAGAAGAAGCCCTTGATGGCCGGGCCCAGCGCGCCGAGCCGGTTCATCTTCTTCGGCACCACCCAGCCGCTGTACTCCAGCTGCGCGTGCTCCGCGTCGCCGTGCCCGGAACCGGCCAGCGGCTGGTGCACCTCGATGAACCGGCCGTCCGGCAGCCGCCGGATGATGCCGGTCTCCACGCCGTGGGCCAGCACCTCGCGGTCGTGCTGCTGCAGCCCCAGGCACACCCGGTAGGCGATGTAGTAGGCCAGCGGCGGCAGGATGATCAGGCCGATCCGGCCCGCCCAGGTCATCGCGTTCAGGCTGATGTCGAACTTCTCGGCGATCACGTCGTTGCCGCCGGAGATGGTCAGCACCAGGTAGAAGGTGACGGCCATGGCGCCCAGGCCGGTCCGGTTGGGCACGTCCCGCGGGCGCTGGAGCAGGTGGTGGGCGCGCCGGTCCTTGGTCAGCCGGGCCTCGATGAACGGGTAGAGGATCGGCAGGATGGTCAGGATGCCCGGCAGCACCACGGTCGGCCAGAACAGCGGCGGAATGTGGTAGCCCCCCGGCAGCTCCAGCTGCCACGGCGGGAAGAGGCGGGTGGACCCGTCGAGGAACATGACGTACCAGTCCGGCTGGCTGGCCGCCGAGACCACCGCGGCCTCGTACGGGCCGAAGTACCAGACCGGGTTGATCTGGAACGCCCCGGCCATGAGCGCCACCACGCCGAACACGATGGCGAAGAAGCCGCCCTGCTTGATGGCGTACCGGGGGAACATCCGCTCGCCGACGACGTTGCTGTTGGTCCGCCCCGGGCCCGGCCACTGGGTGTGCTTCTGCTTGAAGACCAGCGCCAGGTGCGCGGTGATCAGGCCGAGCAGGATGCCGGGCAGCAGGAACACGTGCGCGATGTAGAGCCGCGGGATGATCAGCCCGTTGCCGGGGAACTCGCCGCCGAACAGCGCGTTGGCCACCCAGTGCCCGATGACCGGGATGGACAGCATGATCGCGTGTGCGATCCGCAGGCCGGTGCCCGACAGGCCGTCGTCCGGCAGCGAGTAGCCGGCGAAGCCCTCGGTGAAGCCGATCCAGAACAGCAGGATACCGATGATCCAGTTCAGCTCGCGCGGCTTGCGGAACGCGCCGGTGAAGAACACCCGCAGCATGTGCACGACGATCGAGGCCATGAACAGCAGCGCCGACCAGTGGTGCATCTGCCGCATGATCAGGCCGCCGCGCACCTCGAAGGACAGGTCGAGGGTGGAGGCGTACGCGGCCGACATGTGCCGGCCCTGCAGCGGCTCGTAGGCCCCGCTGTAGGTGACCTCCCTCATGGAGGGGTCGAAGAACAGCGCCAGGAAGGTGCCGGTCAGCAGCAGGATGATGAACGAGAACAGCGCGATCTCGCCCAGCAGGAACGACCAGTGGTCCGGGAAGACCTTGTTGAGCAGCCGCCGCAGCGGGGTGGCCACCTGGAGCCGGTCGTCGATCTCGCCGGCCGTCTTGCCGGGCAGGGCCCGAACGTCCAGTTTGGGTCGTTTTCTCATGAGTACCGCTCCCAGAACGCCGGGCCGATCGGCACCTTGTAGTCGGACGTCGCCACGAAGAAGCCCTCGTCGTTCACCGTGATCGGCAGCATCGGCAGGGCCCGGGTGGCCGGGCCGAAGACCGGCTTGGCGTTGTCGGTGATCAGGAACTGCGACTGGTGACACGGGCAGAGCAGCCGGTTGGTCTGCTGCTCGTAGAGGCTCGCCGGGCAGCCGGCGTGCGTGCAGATCTTCGAGTAGGCCACGAAGTTGCCGAACATCGAGCCCCGGTTGATCTCGTCCAGGTTGGCGCGCAGGGCGTCGGCGTCCTCGCCGCGCAGGTGGATGAGCAGCGTGGGGGAGTCCGCGTGCCGGTTGGTGGCGCCCCCGGGGACGCCCGGGAAGACCGTGATCTGCCCGCCGACGCTGACCTCCTCCGGGCGGATCGGGCTGCCGTCCTTGTGGGTCAGCCGGATGCCCTCCCGGAAGGCCGTGGTCAGCAGCGGGTGCCCCTTGTTCGGGTCCTTGATCAGCGCCCCGATGAACGGCGCGCCGGCCGCCACGGCGACCGGGGTCAGACCGGCCAGCAGCGACAGGCCCAGGATCGGTCGGCGGCGCAGCCCCATCTCGTCGCCGATGTAGAGCAGGGTGGTGGCGGCGATCTTGCGGTCCTTCGGCGCGGAGCCGCCCTCGTGCCGTTCCTGGATGGCGATCTCGTGGGGGAGCAGCTTCTTGCCCCAGGTCATCACCCCGAAGCCGGCGCTGATCAGGGCGATGCCCAGGCTCACCCCCAGCAGCGGGGTGAACCAGTCGCTGCGGTCGGCCCCCGGTGCGTACTCGAACGGCCAGAGGATGTAGACCAGCATGAACACGGTGCTGGCCAGCCCGGTCAGCAGGAAGAAGCCGGTGACGATGCGCACCAGCCGGCGCTCGCCGCGGGTCTTGGGCACCGGGAACGGCGGTTCGTAGTGGACGATCTCCACACCGTCCTGCCGGGCGCCCTCGCGGACGACCTCGAACCGGCTCAGGGTGGGGTCGTCCAGGTCGATCCCGCCGCGGGGCTGCTCCGTCCTGCCGTGCGCCGTGGCCGGGTCGTGCGCCGCGGCCGCGCCCTGGGTCGTCGAGGCGCTCATGACTTCCCCGCAATCCACAGCGTCGTGAAGATCAGGATGACCATGCCGACCAGGAAGATGGCGATGCCCTCGGTGACCGGGCCGAGCCGGCCGAGGTTCAGCCCGCCCGGGTCGCGGTCGTCCTGCAGGTTCTGGATGTAGGCGATGATCTGGCGCTTCTCCTCCGGGGTCAGCTGGTTGTCCCCGAAGACCGGCATGTTCTGCGGGCCGGTCAGCATGGCCGCGTAGATCTGCCGGTCGGTGGCCTTGTCGAGGCGGGGGGCCCACTTGCCGGAGGACAGCGCGCCGCCGCCGCCGCCGAAGGTGTGGCACTGCGCGCAGTTGAGCCGGTACAGGTCGCCGCCCTGGGCGATCTCCAGGGCCAGCTGCTCCGGGTCGGAGGTTGTCGGCCGCAGCGAGCCGCCGGGCACCTGCGGGCCGCCGCCGAGCTCCTGGACGTACGCCGCCAGCGCGGCGATCTCCTCCGGGGTGAACTGCACCGGCTTGCGCATCGCCTGCGCCTCCTGCCGGGCCATCGGCATCCGGCCGGTGCCGACCTGGAACTCCACCGACGCCCCGCCCACGCCGATCAGACTCGGGCCGACGTCGGTCACCCCCTGGGCGTTGCGGCCGTGGCAGGTCACGCAGCTGGTGTCGAACAGCGCCTTGCCCTGGATCGCCTTGTCGGTGAGGCTGGGGGTGTCCTCGGCGGCCACACCCGGGGCGAAGGCGGTGTAGAGGCCGCCGGCCAGCAGCAGCGCCGCGGTGAGCCGCACCACCGCGCCGACCCGGCGCCGGGCCCGGCTGGGTGGCCCGCTCGCCGGGTGGAGGGCGTCGACCCCGCGGGTACGGCCCAGCCGCCACCCCCGGCCGCCGCGGCGCTCGGCCCGCCGCTCGGCGGGTTGGTCAGAAGTCATCGTCTCGTGTCTCCTGGAGTTGTGTCGCGGTGGCGGCTGCGCTGCCCGCGCGGTGCTGCCGATCCGTCGTGCGTGCCGGCCCGTCGTGGCGCCGGTCCCGCCGGCCGGCACCGGTCTCCGCCGGCACGGCCGCGGCGGGTGGGACTACTGCAACCAATAGATCATCAAGAACAGCGCGATCCAGACCACGTCCACGAAGTGCCAGTAGTAGGACACGACGATGGCGGAGGTGGCCTGGGCCGGGGTGAAGCGCGCCAGCGTCGTACGGATCATGAGGATGAGGAACGCCACCAGCCCGCCGGTGACGTGCAGGCCATGGAAGCCGGTGGTGAGGTAGAACATCGACCCGTAGCCGTCAGCATTGATCTTGATGCCCTCGCCGACCAGGGTGCGGTACTCGTTCGCCTGGCCGAGCACGAAGATCAGACCCATCACGAAGGTGAGCGTGAACCACCGCCGCAGGCCGTGCACGTCGCCCTTCTCCGCCGCGAACACCCCGAGCTGACAGGTCACCGAGGACGCGACGAGGATCACGGTGAACGTCGTCGCGTACGGCAGGTCCAGCGCGTGGGTGTGCTTCTCCCACTGCTCCGGCGCCGCCGCGCGGATCGAGAAGTACATCGCGAACAGCGCCGCGAAGAACATGAGTTCGCTGGAGAGCCACACGATCGTCCCGACGCTGACCATGTTGGGACGGGTCAACGAGTGGATCCGGCTCTTCTCAATGGCTGAGGCCGCAGTCACGCGGCCATTATCGCCTCCGGCCACCGGCTGCCGACGGTGGGGTCCACTCCGACCGCGTGTCGTAGGTCGGTCTCCGGCGCACGTCGCGGCCCGGTTAGCCTCGACCCTGTGCCGCACCTGTGGAGCTCCGTGGCCCAAGCGGCCGCCGGCCCCGTCGTCGGGCCGTCGGCGTCCGTGCCGTCCGGGTCGGCCGCGCTGGCGGGGCTGGCCGCGCCCGCGGGCGCCGGTCCGCCGCCGCTGACGGTGACGGCGCTGGTCACCGAGGCCGAGCTGTCCGGGTGGCTGGCGGTCACCCTGGTGCTGGCCGCGGGGCTGTACCTCTACGGCACACACCGGCTGCGGGCCCGCGGCGACCGCTGGCCGGCGGCCCGCACGGCGCTGTTCCTGGGCCCGGGCCTGGGCTCGATCGCGCTCGTCACGATGAGCGGGCTGCACGCCTACGACACGGCGCTGGTCTCCGTACACATGATCCAGCACATGGTGTTGTCGATGGTCGCGCCGATCTTCCTGGCCCTCGGCGCGCCCGTCACGCTGGCCCTGCGCACGCTGCCGCCGCGGCCGCGCCGGCGCCTGCTGGCGGTGCTGCACAGCCGCGTCGCGCGGGTGCTCACCTTCCCGCTGGTCGCCTACGCGCTGTTCGTGGTCAACCCGTTCGTGCTCTACTTCACCGACCTGTACCGGGCGAGCCTGGCCAACGAGTGGGTGCACGAGGGGGTGCACGCGCACTTCATCCTCACCGGCTGCCTGTTCTTCTGGCCGCTGCTCGGGCTGGACCCGCTGCCCGGCCGGTGGCCGTACCCGGCGCGCGCGCTGCTGATGGTGCTGTCGGTGCCGTTCCACACGGTGCTCGGGCTGACCATCATGCAGAGCAGCGAGCTGCTGGGCGGCGACTGGTACCCCTCGCTGGGCCTGGGCTGGGTCGACCCGTACGCCGACCAGGAGGTGGCCGGCGGCGTGCTGTGGGCCGGCGGGGAGCTGGTCAGCGTCACGATGCTGGGCGTGCTCGTGCTGCAGTGGGTCCGCC
>DATMJT010000299.1:0-6006 GCA_035553735.1 Pilimelia sp. | reverse complement strand
GCCGGCGGCCTGCGCGGGCGGCCCGGCGGGCTCCGCCCCCGACGGCACCGCGCCGAGCAGTCCGAGCAACAGCGTGGCGGCGCAGCGCCCCAGCTCGTACGCCGGCCGACGGACCGTGGTCAGCGGCGGCTGCGCGCCCGTCGCCACCGGGGTGTCGCCGTACCCCACCACCGCCACGTCGGCCGGCACCCGGCGACCCAGCGCGCCCAGCGCCCGCACGGCACCCACCGCGGCCAAATCCGAGGTGGCGAAGACCCCGTCGAGCCGCGGCTGCTGCTGGCACAGCCGCCGGACGGCGGCCGCCGCCCGGTGCACGGTCGCGGCGCAGTCGTCGGCAGCCATCGTGCGCTGCACCCCGGCCGCCGTACTGCCCGGCGGGCCCGCCCGCAGGGCGCTGCGGTAGCCGGTCAGCGCCGCCGCCTCCACCGCCGAGTCGCCGGCGACGGCGCCCAGCCAGCGGCGCCCCGCGGCCAGCAGATGCTCCGCGGCCCGCCGGCCGCCCGCCTGGTCCTCCACATCGGCCCAGCCCGCCCCGGGCGTGGCGGGCCGGTAGCCGCCGACGAACACCGCCGGCAGCTGCCGGCGCTCCAGCGCGGCGGCGAGCGGATCGGCGGGACCGGCCCCGATCAGCAGGACCCCGTCGACGTGCTGGCGGGTCAGCACCGCCGCGGCGCGTTCCCGCTGCCGCGGCGAGGCGGCCAGCAGCAGCCAGGTCTGCCAGTCGGTGCCGTCCAGCCCGGCCAGGGCGCCGCGCACCACGGCGGCGAACGCGGCGTCGGAGGCCTCCCCGGGCGGGTCCAGCACCACCAGGGCCAGCACGTCGGTCCGACGGGTCACCAGCGCCCGGGCGGCCCGGTTGGGCACGTAGCCCAGCTCGACGACCGCCCGCTCGACCGCCGCACGCACCTGTGCGGACACCTTGGGCGAGCCGTTGACGACCCGTGACACGGTGCCCCGGCCCACGCCGGCGCGGGCCGCCACGTCGTCCAGGGTGGGCTGGCGGCCGCTGGGGACCCGCTGGCTCACTGGTGACTCCCGTCTCGATGCGACCCCTGACCGTACGCCCGGTGGTGCCGCGCCCTCGCCATCGCGTGGGCTGCGGACCGGCGCGGCCGATCGCGGATGCGCGTGGTCCGGGGCGTGGTCGCGGCGTGGTGCGGGCGTGGTTCAGGCCAGCCGACGCAGCAGGGTCGCCGCCCGGGACACGTCGAAGGCCTCCGGGTCGAACGGCCGACCGAGCCACTCGCGCATCGCGGCGTGCTCCGGATGCTCGGGATCGACCAGCGCCGTGCGGAACTGCGCGTAGCCGTACGCCCCGCCCACGTCCTCCGGAGGGCAGGCCCGCTCGCCGTCGGCGCAGGTCGGGTACGCCTCGTCCGGCTCGGCGGCGAACACGTCCTCCACGACGACATCGTGCTCCCACCAGTCGCCGAAGTCGTAGGTGTAGAGGAACCGGCTGCCCTTGCCCACCACCGCGTCCAGCCGGTAGTCGATCTCGTCGCGCAGCGCCAGCTCACCGTCCGGGTCGGGTTCGCCGTACTGTGCCCCGTCGATGTCGAACGAGTGCAGGTGACAGTTGTGCCAACCCATCGCGTACTGGATCGCCCGGTGCAGCCGGTCGAGGGTGTATCCCCCCGGCACGAGCAGTCGCCGCCACACCGGCGGGCTGACGTCCCGCAGTGCGACGCGGAGCTGGAAGATCTGGCGCGGCATGGTTCCCCATTCTTGACCCACCCGGTGCGGGGGTGCATACGCTTCCGGCATGATCTGCCGGGCGTGTCGCGAGCGGCGGCACCGGGACTGCCGCGGAGGCTCGTGGTGCGACTGTCAGCATCGCCCCGCCCGCCCCGTGCCGCCGGTCACCGGTTCCGCCGGTGAATGACCGCATCGTACGACTCTGGCCGGGCCGCGGGCCCGCTCCGGGCCCGGGGTCGGGCGCGCCGGGCTCCGGCGCCGCGGCCCGCCCCGGCACCGTCCCGAGCGACGCGGCGGGCGCCGGCGCCGGGCTGAGCGACGCGGCGGGCGCGGGTGCCGGGCTGAGCGACGGGGAGCTGAGCGACGCGTACCCGGTCGGCCCGGGGCCCAGCCTCCGGGTCAACTTCGTGACCAGCCTGGACGGGGCGGTGGCGGTGGACGGCCGCTCCGCCGGGCTGTCCGGCGCCGCCGACCGGCGGGTGCTGCGCCTGCTGCGCACGGGCTGCGACGCGCTGCTGGTCGGGGCCGGGACGCTGCGCGACGAGGGCTACCGGCCGGTGCGGCTGGACCCGCCGCGCCGGGCCTGGCGGGCCGCACACGGCCTGGCACCGTACCCGACCCTGGTCGTGGTGTCGCAGCGGCTGGCACTGGAGCCGGGGCACCCGGCCCTGGCCGAGGCGCCGGTGCGGCCCGTCGTGCTGACCGGCGAGCGGGCTCCGGCGGACCGCCGCGCGGCGCTGACCGCGGTCGCCGACGTGCTGGTGACCGGCGAGGGCACCGTCGACCCGGTGGCCGGGCTGGCCGCGCTGCGGGAGCGCGGGCTGGCCCGCGTGCTCAGCGAGGGCGGGCCGCGACTGTTCGGCGCGCTCACGGCCGCCGACCTCGTGGACGAGTTGTGCCTGACCGTGTCGCCGCTGCTGGTGGGGCCGGGCCCGGGCCGAATCACCGCCGGGCCGGCGAGTCCGCCGCGCGCCCTGACGCTGCGCCACGTGCTGGCCGCCGCCGACGGGTCGCTGCTGCTCCGGTACGCCCGCGGCGGGCCCAACCCGCCGGGCAAAAGCGCATGAACCGCGACTGATCGGGCCGCACGCCCAGGTCGACGGCGCCGCCGGGCGTGCCGGGCGCGCATCGTGTCGGACGGGTGAGGCACGATGCAGGTCGTGTCTGCTGAGGAGAAGTCCGCGACCAGCGGGGCCGGTGACCCGCCGGGCGGGCAGGTCGGCCCGGGCGAGCCGGTCGGCCCGAGTCAGCCGGTCGCCCTGAGCGAGCCGGTCAGCCTGGGCGAGCCGGTCAGCCTGGGCGAGCCGGTCGGCCGGGTGCTGGGCACCGCCGACGCCACCCCGCTGCAGTTCTGGACCGCGGTGGCCCCGGGCAGCTACCTGCAGCTGGACGACGTGGTGGTGACGGTGCGCGAGCTGCCGGGCCGACAGCCGGTCACGATCGCCGGGGTGGTCACCGGGGTGCGCGCCCGCCACGAGGGGGCGCAGTTCGACTCCGACGTGTTCGCCATCGCCGACGGCACCCTGCCCGCCCACGCACAGGAGGCCGCGGAGATCACCACCACCCGGGTGGATCCGGAGGTCTACGTGCCGCCCGCGCCGGGCGCGCTGGTGCACCGGGCGCGCGGCGGGGCGCGGGCGGCGGCGCTGCACTTCGACCGGATGCAGCGGCGGATCCCGATCGGTGTGGGCCGCGACGGCGAGACCGCGTACCTCAACGCCGACTTCCTCGACGGCCAGCGCGGCGCGCACGTGTCGATCTCGGGAATCTCCGGGGTGGCCACCAAGACCAGCTTCGCCACGTTCCTGCTGTACTCGGTGTTCCGCTCCGGCGTGCTGGGCGGCGACGCGGTCAACGCCAAGGCGCTGATCTTCAACGTCAAGGGCGAGGACCTGCTGTTCCTCGACCACCCCAACACCCGGCTCGATCCGGCCACCACGGCGGCGTACGCCCGGCTCGGCCTGCCGGCCGGGGCGTTCCCCGACGTGCGGGTGTACGCCCCGCCGCGCCCCGGCGACTCCTCGGGCACGCCGGACGTGAGCAGCCGCACCGCCGGGGTGGACAGCTTCTACTGGACGCTGGAGGAGTTCTGCGCCGACCGGCTGCTGCCGTATGTGTTCGCCGACGCCGACGACGAGCGCCAGCAGTACACGATGGTGGTGCACTCGGTCACCGCGCACCTGGCCCGCCAGGCGCGGCCCGCCGACGGCGGAATCACGCTGGACGGGGCGCGCCTGGGCTCCTACGCCGACCTGGTCGACTTCCTGGTCGAGCAGCTCTCCGACGACGCCACCCGGGCGGCGTGGGCCGGCAGCGCGGTGGGGCTGGGCACCGTCAACGCGTTCGCCCGCCGGCTGATCGCCAGCAAGAAGGACCTGGCCCGGCTGATCCGCGGCGACCTGGCGACCCGCCGGCCGCATCAGATCAACACCGCCGCCAGCGCCCAGGTCACCGTGGTCGACCTGCACAACCTGCCCGACCGGGCGCAGCGGTTCGTGGTCGGCGTGACGCTGCGCGGTGAGTTCGAGCGCAAGGAGCGGTCCGGCACCGCCAAGCCGCTGCTGTTCGTGGTGCTCGACGAGCTGAACAAGTACGCCCCCCGCGAGGGCAGCAGCCCGATCAAGGAGGTGCTGCTGGACATCGCCGAGCGCGGCCGCTCGCTGGGCGTGGTGCTCATCGGCGCGCAGCAGACCGCCAGCGAGGTGGAGCGCCGGATCGTGACCAACTCGGCGGTCCGGGTGGTGGGCCGGCTCGACCCGGCCGAGGCGTCCCGCCCGGAGTACGGCTTCCTGCCGCCCGCCCAGCGCCAGCGGGCGCTGCTGGCCAAGCCGGGCACCATGTTCGTCAACCAGCCCGACATCCCGGTGCCGCTGTGCCTGGAGTTCCCCTTCCCGGCCTGGGCCACCCGGGTCGCCGAGGCCGGCGCCCCGCCGTCGGCCACGCTGCGCTCGATCACCCAGGCCGCCGACCCGTTCGCCGTGCTGGGCAACGGCCGGGCCGGCGGCCCCGACGACGACGGGATCCCGTTCTAGATGAAGCTGCTGCACACCTCCGACTGGCACGTCGGCAAGGTGCTCAAGGGCCAGTCCCGGCTCGCCGAGCACGTCGCGGTGCTGGCCCAGGTGGTGGAGATCGCCCGGCAGGAGCGACCCGACCTGGTGCTGGTGGCCGGCGACCTCTACGACACTCCCGCCCCGGGCGCCGAGGCCACCCGGGTGGTCACCCGGGCGCTGTCGGCGCTGCGCGGCACCGGCGCCGCGGTCGTGGTGATCGGCGGCAACCACGACAACGGCCCGGCGCTGGACGCGCTGCGCCCCTGGGCGGAGGCGGCCGGCATCGCGCTGCGCGGCACGGTGCGCGACCGGCCCGAGGGGCACGTCGTCACGGGACGCACGGCCGGCGGCGAGCGGTGGCGGGTGGTGGCCCTGCCGTTTCTGTCCCAGCGGTACGCGGTGCGCGCCACCGAAATGTACGACCTGACCGCCGCCGAGGCCACCCAGACCTACGCCGACCACGTCGCCCGGCTGCTGGCCCGGCTGACCGAGGACTTCGCCGCCGGCGACGCGGTGAACCTCGTCACCGCCCACCTGACCGTGGTCGGCGGGCTGCTGGGCGGCGGCGAGCGGGACGCGCACTCGGTGCTCGGCTACGCGGTGCCGGCCACGGTGTTCCCGACGTCGGCGCACTACGTGGCGCTGGGCCACCTGCACCGGCCACAGCAGGTGATCGGCCCCTGCCCGATCCGCTACAGCGGAAGCCCGCTGGCCGTGGACTTCGGCGAGGAGGAGAACACCCCCTCGGTGACGGTGGTGGAGGTGACCGCGGAGACGGCCGCCAAGGCCCGTGAGGTGCCGATCACCGCCGCCACGCCGCTGCGCACCGTGCGCGGCACGCTGGCCGAGCTGTCCGGTGTGGAGACCGGGGAGGCGTGGCTGCGGGTCTACGTGCGGGAGGCGCCGCGGGCCGGGCTGCGCGAGGAGGTGCAGGCGCTGCTGCCCCGTGCCCTGGAGATCCGCGTCGACCCGGAGCTGCTGCCGGCCGCGGGGGCCGCCACCCGGCCCGCCCGCCGGCAGGGCCGCTCCCCGCGCGAGCTGTTCGCCGAGTTCCTCGACCAGCGCGGTCAGGCCGACGACGACGGCGTCCGCCAGCTGTTCGACGAGCTCTACGCCGAGCTGGGCGCCGCGTGAGCGAGCGAACCATGGGCTCAGTGACCACGCGAACGCGCATCCCCGAGCGAAGCGAGGGGATCGCGTGAGCGAGCGCAGCGAGCGAACCATGGGCTCAGTGACCACGCGAACGCGCATCCCCGAG
>DATMJT010000298.1:0-10703 GCA_035553735.1 Pilimelia sp. | reverse complement strand
CCGGCGTCGGCGAGCGCGCCGTACAACGAGACCGCGCCGAGGTCGTGGTCGCGGATCTGGTCGGCGTACGGCTGGCGGACCCAGGACACCTGGTGGACCGCGGGCCGCCCGGCGAACTCGCGCAGCCGCTCCAGCCGTAGCGCGGTGTCCCCGGCGCGGATCCGCAACCGCGCGACGGCGGTCGCCGGCGCACGGCGCACCGTGCGGGCGAGCACGACGGTGCGCACGTCGTGGCCCTGCTTCTTCAGGTCGTCGGCGAGGCTCCGCAGCGCGCCCAACTGGTAGGCCAGGTGCGGCGGGGCGACGAACGTCCCGAGGCCCGGCCGCTGGACGATCAGCCCTTCGTCGCTGAGCTGCCGCAGCGCCTGCCGCAGCGTCATCAGCGTGACGCCGTACGCGGCACTGAGGTCCCGCTGTGCGGGGAGCGCCTCGCCCGGTGCGTAGTGGCCGGACCGGATTTTCGCGGCGAGGTCGGCGGCGATGGCCCGGTACCTCGCCCCGGACCTTGCCTCAGCCACGGGGACCACGGGTCACGGCGGGGCGTCCTCCTCGTCGAGCGCTCGGCGCATTCTAGCGAGGTACGCCGCGACCTCGGCCGGGGTCGCCCCGGCGAGGACGCGGCGCAGGACCGCCGCACCGACGATGACGCCGTCGGCGCTGCGGGCGGCCGCCGCCGCGTGCTGCGGCGTCGACACGCCGAAGCCCAGCAGCACCGGAAGGTCCGTGCCGGCCCGGATCCGGGCGACGAGCTCCGCCGACGAGCCGGCCAGCTCCGCCCGCTCCCCCGTCGTGCCCATCACCGACACCGCGTAGACGAAGCCGCGGCTGCGCCGCCCGATCTCGTCCAGCCGCGGGCGCGGGGTCACCGGCGCGGCGAGGAGAGCCAGGTCGACGCCCGCGGCCGCGGCGCCGGCGGCCAGCTCGTCGACCTCGTCGAGCGGCAGGTCGGGCACGATCAGGCCGGTGACCCCCGCGGCACCGAGCGCCGCGCCGAACCGGTCCGGGCCGTCGCGCAGCGCCAGGTTGCCGTAGGTGCTCACGACCAGCGGTGGCAGGTCGGCGGCGAGGCGGGCGAGCTCGGCGAGGATGCCGTGCGCGGTCGCGCCGCGGGCCAGCGCCGCCCCGGCGGCCTCCTGAACGGTGACGCCGTCGAGCGTCGGATCGGAGAACGGCAGGCCGACCTCGATCGCGTCGACACCCGCGTCGGCGAACGCCCGCAGGTGGTCGACCCAGTCGGCGGTGACGCCACCGGTGAGGTAGGGCATCAGCAGCCTGCGGCCGGCGTCCCGGCGGCCACGCAGGTGTGCTTCGAGGCGGCCCGTCCCGCGCATCACCTCAACTCCGCCAGGGCCGCGGTGTCCTTGTCGCCGCGCCCGGACAGGGTCAGCAGCACCGTCGACCCCGGCGCGAGTTCGCCGGTGCCGGCCGCGCGGATCACCCAGGCGACCGCGTGCGCCGACTCGAGCGCCGCGATGATCCCCTCGGCCCTGGCCAACCGCACCGCGGCGGCGACCGCCTCGGCGTCGGTGACCGTCTCGTACCGCGCCCGGCCGAGGTCGCGCAGGTGGGCGTGCTCCGGCCCGACGCCTGGGTAGTCCAGCCCGGCGGCGACGGAGTGCGCCTCGCTGATCTGGCCCTCGCCGTCCTGCAGGAACAGGGACCGCGCGCCGTGCAGCACGCCGACCCGGCCGCGGCTCGCGCCCGCCCCGCCCGCCGCCTCGACGCCGACCAGCCGGGCGGACGTGTCGACGAACCCGGCAAACGTGCCCGCGGCGTTGGAGCCGCCGCCCACGCACGCCACCACGTGGTCGGGCACCGCGCTGCCCCGCTGCGCCGCGCACTGCCGGCGCGCCTCGTCACCGATGACGCGCTGGAACTCCCGGACCATCCACGGGTAGGGGTGGGGACCCACGACCGAGCCCACGCAGTAGTACGAGTCCGCGGTCGCGCCGACCCAGTGCCGCAGCGCCTCGCTGGTGGCGTCCTTGAGGGTGCGGCTGCCGGTTCGGACGGGAACCACCTCCGCGCCCAGAACCCGCATCCGGACCACGTTGAGCGCCTGCCGCTCCACGTCGCGCTCACCCATGAACACGGTCGCCCTGAGGCCGAGCAGGGCGGCGGCGGTCGCGGTCGCGACGCCGTGCTGGCCGGCACCCGTCTCGGCGAAGAGCCGGGTGCGGCCCATCCGCCGGGCCAGCAGCGCCTGCCCCAGCACGTTGTTGATTTTGTGCGAGCCGGTGTGGGCCAGGTCCTCACGCTTGAGCAGCAGGTCAATGCCCAGTTCGGCCGACAGCCGCCAGGCCGGCGTCAACGGCGTCGGGCGACCGGCGTAGGCGGCCAGCAGCGTCGCGAGGGTGCCGCGGAAGCCCGGGTCGGCCCACGCGTCGCGGAACGCCTCCGCCACCTCCCGGCACGCCGGCACCAGCGACTCGGGGACGTAGCCGCCCCCGAATGCGCCGAACCGGCCGCGCGCCGACGGGTCGCCCATCCACCCGCGCCGCCGCACCTCGACCTCGCCCACGGCGCCCCTCCCGCGTGTTCTATACGTCATTCCCACAGTTCTATAACTGTAGAGATCGCAGTATGGCACGACGCGGGCCGGCGCACCAGGCCCGGGCCGCGTGCGGGGCAGCCGGCTGTCGGGGCCGCCCCGGCGGCGGCAGCGGCGAGCGCGCGGCGGCCGGCGAGCCGCACCGGGGTCGAGCTGGCAGGGTGACCGGCCGGCTAGGCTGACGGCATGCGGAAGGCGGTGCCGGGGTGGAGCCCCGATGGCTGACGCCGACGACGTGCGCCGCCTCGCGCTGGCACTCCCCCACGTCACCGAGATCGACAGCGACGGCTTCGACTTCCGGGTCGCCGACAAGGGCTTCGTCTGGTCCTACCCCGAGCGCCGGCCGGGCCGCCCGCGGCTCATCCGGCGCGACATCGCGGTGCTGTACGTCGGAGACGAGGCGGAGAAGCAGGCGCTGCTGCTGGGCGAGCCGGAGCTCTTCTTCACGGCGCCGGAGTACAGCGGCTTCCCCCTGGTCCTGCTGCGGCTGCCGGCGGTCGACGTCGCCCGGCTGACGGAGCTGGTCACCGACGCGTGGCGCATGCGTGCCCCCCGCGAGCTGGCCGGCGACCCGGGCGACGCCGCCGGGTCGCCGGGCCCGGGTGTCAGCTGACCCCGGCCCGGCGACCCGGCCGGCAGCGTGTTGCGCGCGCCGGCGCCCGCACCGCACGGTGGCCGTCTCGGCGGCCGCGGCCTCACTCCGTGGTGAGCACCCTCGTGGTGATCCGGCCGTCCGCCGTGACCCAGCCGCGCAGGAGGCCCGGCGTGCTGCGCGGGGTGGCCAGCCGGCCGCGCGCGTCCAGCGCGATCACCCCGCCCGTGCCGCCGAGGCGGGGCAGCTTCTCGGTCACCACCCGACGCGCCGCCTCCCAGACCGGCGCGCGGGCGTAGCGCATCTGGGCGGCGATGTCGCTGGCCGCCACGCCGCGAATGAAGACCTCGCCGGTGCCCGTCGCCGAGACGCACACCGTGCCGTTCTCGGCGTAGGTCCCGGCACCGATGATCGGCGAGTCACCGATCCGACCGACCATCTTGTTGGTGAGTCCGCCGGTCGAGGTGGCCGCCGCCAGGTCGCCGTTGCGCGCGCGGGCCACGGCGCCCACCGTCTCCCCGCCCGGGTCCGGCGCCGGTGCCGCGGCGCGGCCGGCACGGGCTGCCGGCGGATTCTTCGCCGCGAGCAGCGCCTGCCACCGCGCCTCGGTGAAGTAGTAGTCCTGGGTCACCGTCGGCAGCCCACGACGGGCCGCGAACTCGTCCGCCCCGGCGCCCGACAACATGACGTGCGGGGAGGACTCCATCACCAGGCGGGCGGCCGCGATCGGGTTGCGCACGTGCTGGACGCCGGACACCGCGCCGGCGTCCAGTGTCCGGCCGTCCATGATCGACGCGTCCAGCTCGTGCGCCGCGTCGGTGTTGAAGACCGCACCCCGGCCGGCGTTGAACAGCGGGTTGTCCTCCAGGATCGTGACCGCCGCCTGCACCGCGTCCAGGCTCGAACCGCCGCGGCGCAGCACCGCGTACCCGGCGCTCAGCGCGGCGCGTAGGCCGTCCCGATACGCCCGCTCGCGCTCCGGCGGAGTGGTGGCGGGATCCAGCCCACCGCCGGCGCCGCCGTGCACGGCGAGCACCACGTCCACCGCCTCCGGGCCACGCCGGTCCGACCGCGCCGGGCCCGACTCCGCCAGTGCCCCGGCCGCCGCGCCGGTCCGGGCGCCCGGGCTGTCGGGAGGGCGCGCGGCGCTGCTCCCCGGCACCGCCGCCGCGGCGACGATCACCAGCCCGACCAGCACCGCCCGCGCGGGTATCGCAAAGCCCGTCCGAGTCATACGTCCTCCCCTAACCAACTGATCCGCTTCGCCCCTTTCTCTCGGGTTGGTCCGACGATGTCAATAGCCGCCCGTGAAGTTCTCACCTTCTGTGCCGCGACGCCGGTGCCCTGGCGCACGGCCACCGCTGCCGGCATGACCCGGAGCGCGACCGGAGGTTCACTTCGATGGCACGCTTCTCGCGCCGAGATGGGCACCTGGTGGCCCAGATCGCTGCCATCACCACGGCAAGCGCGGATCCGCGGCCAGCCAGTGACGCGGCCTGCGCGCTGCTGCACCAGCTGGCGCCGCTGATCGCCCAGGCCGTCGACCCGCTGCGGACCGTCACCGCGCTGGGCGGCATGGTGGCCGGCGTGGTGGCCACCGGCGCGGGCGGCATCGTCCCGCTGCCCGGGCTGCCCGACCACGCCCTGCTGGCCGCCGGGTCGCCGGTTCTCACGCTGGCCCGCGCCCGGCTGAGCCAGGGTCCGATGCACGCCTCGTTCCTCCTCCCCGTCGAGGCCCGCGACCCGGCCGCCCGCTGGGTACGGGTGACGGCGGTGGCGTGCCCGCCGCAGCCGCCCCGCCACCCCTGCGCGGTCATCCTGCTGTCCCCGCCTCCCGACCTGCACCAGCTGACGCGCCGCGAGCTGGAGGTGCTCGGGCTGCTGGTGGAGGGCTGGTCCAATGCGCGAATCGCCGCGGCTCTGGTGGTCGCCGAGCGCGCGGTGGTCGCCCATCTCGACCGGATCCTCGCGAAGCTGGACGCCCCCTCCCGGACCGCGGCCGCCGTGCGCGCCCTGCGCCAGGGCCTGTACGTCCCCGCTGGCCCGGGCCGCGGCGCCGGCCGGCAGGGCGCCGCCCCTGCCGGCCGCCGCACGAGCGCGTCGGCGGCCGGCACCGGCCCGGCACCGGACTGACAACGCCACGGCGGCCTGACGCACGGCAGACGGCTCACCGACACGGCGCGACAGCCAGTGGCGCGGGAGGGACGAGCCGCCGCAGCAGCCGCCCGCCGGCCACCGCCACGCCGCACGCCCGACACCGCCACCGCGCACGACGGACGACGGACGACGGACGACGGACGCCATAGTCGTGCGGCGTCCCGGCTGACGCATCCCGGTTGCTGCGGGCCCGCCCGCCCGCGACCTGTGCAGCCGGGCGCTAGCCGGGCGCCGTCGGGGTGCGGGTGTACGGCGCCGTGATGATCTCCATGCCGTGACCGTCCGGATCCCTGAAGTACACGCCCCGCCCGCCGTACAGGTGGTTGATCTGGCCCGGCATGGTGAGGTGCGGATCCGCGAAGTACTCGATCCGGGCCTCCTGGATGCGGGCCAACGCCGCGTCGAACTCCTCCTCGGAGACGAGGAACGCATAGTGCTGGACGGAGATGTCCGTACCGGGCGGTGCGGTCGCGTAGTCCAGCGTCACATGGTTGGCGGTCTCGACCGGCAGGAACGGGCCGAACGGCGCCCCGGCCTCCAGTCCGAGCACGTACGCGATGAACTCGGCCGACGCCTGCCGGTCGGTGGCGAAGACGATCGTGTGGTTCAGTTCGACGGCGATGGTGGCCTCCCGGGCCTCCGGCGCCTCCATGCCTCACCCGACGTGTCCGGGTGGCCGGGGCCACGCCGGACCGGTGACCGCACGCGACGCTGCGGTCAGCCTAGCCGCCGACGGCCGGACTCGGCCACGACCGTCCATCCCGGTGTCACGCCCCTGGCGCTGGTGGGCCCGGATGCTCAGCCGGGTCCGCGTGCTGCGGCACGGGGCCGCGTGCTGTGGCGCACGGGTCGGCGGGCTGCAGCACGGGTCCGCATGCTGTGGCTCACGGGCCGGCAGGCTGCGCCTCCCGGGCGGCGGGTGAGGCCGCCCGGGAGGCGGACGCGGGCCCGCTACGCGGCTGCCTCGCGCAGCGGGCGCCACGCGAACGCGGTGATCGCCGCCATGACCACCGCGGCGCTCCAGAACGGCGCCGTAATCTCCCAGGCGGTCGCCACCACGCCGCCGAGCAGGGAGCCCAGGGCGGCTCCGCCCAGGTCCAGCAAGGCGTACCCGCTGCCCACGCGGCCGAGCAGGTGGGCCGGGACCAGCCGCTGGCGGACCGAGGCAACGGTGACGCCCCACACCATGCTGTGGATGCTGAAGACAACCAGGGTGGCGGCCGCCACCCAGGGCGTTGTCGTCACGGCCAGGGTGAGGTGCGTGACGACCTCGACGGCGAGTCCGGTGCGCAGCACCGCACCGCTGCCGAACGCGCGGACGAGCCGGGCGGCCACGGTCGACCCGCACGCCCGCCGACCGCGAACGCGGTCAGCAGGAAGCCGTAGCCGACCTCGGACAGTCCCAAGCGCTGTCGGCAGTACAGCACGAACACCGCGAGTGCCGCGCAGAACACGATGTTGGCCAGGCCCACGCTGAGCGCGAGGCTACGCACCAGGCGGTGACGCCACAGCCACCGCACCCCTTCGACGATCTCCCCGCGCAGCGACGTACGGGGGCGCGGCTCCGGGGCGGGCGGCGCCACGCGGATGCCGGCAACCAGAGCCGCGGCCACGGCGAAGGTCAGCGCGTCGAGGCCGAACGGTACGGCCGCCGAGATACCGCGAAGATGACGGCCACGGTTGGCGCCGGGACCGGCCGGACCGGCCGACACCCGACCCGGCTGGCCGCACCCCTGCCAGGGGACCGGGGCCGGCGGCCCCGGTCCCCTGGCGCTCAGGAGGCGATCAGGTCGTCGATCTGATTGATCGCCGAGGTGGCGCCCTCCACGACGCCCATCTCCAGCACCTGCTGCAGCGCCTCGGCGGTGGCGTACCTGCCCACGTAGGTGGCGCGCGTGCCGCCGTTGTGCTCGGTGAAGGTGTAGACGTTCGTGGAGGCCGGCAGTTCCGGCTTCGGGTTGAAGTCCAGGTCGGCGAAGCCGTCCTCGAAGCTGAACTCCCGTGGCTCGTCCACGGTGGTGATCAACCAGTATCCGGCGTGCTTGTCGCCCTCCGGGCCCGTCATGTAGTAGGTCACGCGACCCCCGGGCCGGAAATCGTGCTCGACCACCGTGGCCGGGTAGGTCGGCGGTCCCCACACCTTCTCCAGTTGGCGGGGGTCGGCGTAGACCTGCCAGATCCGCTCCACCGGCGCGGCGAAGTCGGCGGTGATGGTCAGGGTCAGGTTGTCGATGTCCTGTCGGACGTCGGTCACGGGCATGGTTCAGTCCTCCCGGTCGGGGTCGGATGCGATGAGTACGTCGATGCGCGCGATGCGGCCGCGCCAGACCTGTTCGAGTTCGGCGAGCATGGACGCCACCGACCGCACCGCCGCCACGTCGCCGCTGGCCAGCTGCTCGCGACCGCTGCGTCGCTTGGTGAGCAGACCGGCCCGCTCGAGGACGGCGACGTGCTTCTGCACCGCGGCGAAGCTCATGTCGTAGTTCGCCGCGAGCGCCGAGACGGAGTGCTCCCCGGCCAGCACGCGGCGCAGGATGTCGCGTCGGGTGCGGTCGGCGAGCGCGTGGAACAGGGCGTCCGCCCGGTCGCTGCTCTCCTCGGTCACCGGGCAAATATACAACCGATCGGTTGTACGTTGTCAAGAGCACTCCGCCGGCGGCGCCGGGCCACGGCAGCCCAGGCACCGGGAGTGCGGCGACCAGGGCAGCCCCGGTGCCGGGAGGGGCGGCGGCGAGGGGCCCCGGCGTCCCCGCGCGCCGGGGCAGCGCCCGGGACGCCCGGCGTAGCCCGCGAACGCCTCGTCGAGGAGGCGGTGCCGGTGTGTGGCTGGAGCCCCGGCCCACCCCGGCCCGCGTGGCCGGTGCCGCCGCGGCGGGAAGGGGTTCGCTACTCCGTGTCCCCGCGCCGCGACGGCGCGCTGTGCGGAGCGGCGGCGCCGAACCACCGTGGCAGCCGGTCGAGCAGATCCCGCTGGTCGTCGCCGACCCACGCCACGTGGCCGTCCGGCCGCAGCAGCGCGGCGGGCACGTCCAGGTCCTCGCTGACGTCGACGACGTGGTCGACCCGGTCCGCCCAGCCCGCCGCCGAGAGCCGGCCGGTCTGGTCGAGCAGCAGTCCGCGACCGCCGTGCATCAGCTCGTAGAGGCGTCCCCGCTTCAGCCGCACGTCACGCAGCCGCCGGCCGAGCAGGTCGTGACCCTCGCCAAGGTCGTAGCGGACCCCGATCGCGGTGATCTTCTCGATCAGGTACCGGTTGACCTCCTCGAAGTCCATCAGTTCCGACACCAGCCGACGCACCGACCGGGGCCCCGGCTCGGTGGACAGCAGCTGCATCTGCGCGCGGGTGTTGTCCAGCACGTCGGCGGCCACCGGGTGCCGCTCGGCGTGGTAGCTGTCCAGCAGCCCCTCCGGCGCCCACCCGTTGACCTCGGCGGCCAGCTTCCAGCCGAGGTTGAACGCGTCCTGGATGCCGAGGTTGAGGCCCTGGCCGCCCGTCGGCGGGTGGATGTGCGCCGCGTCGCCGGCCAGCAGCACCCGGCCGCTCCGGTAGCGCTCGGCCAGCCTGGTCGCGTCGCCAAAGCGGGACAGCCAGCGCGGAGAGTGCACGCCGAGGTCGGTGCCGGCGTACCGCCGCAGCTGCCGCCTGAACTCCTCGAGGGTCGGCGGCACCGCGCGGTCCTCGGCCACCCCCGCGGCGGGTACGACGACGCGGTACACCCCGTCCCCCAGGGGCATGGCGCCGAACCGCAGCTGGGTCCTGCGCACCTCGGCCACCACGGCGGCCAGCGTCTCCGCCGGCACGGCCACCTCCATCTCGCCCAGCAGCGTCTCGACCGTGGAGGGCTCGCCGGGAAAGCCCACGCCGAGCAGCTTGCGCACCGTGCTGCGCCCGCCGTCACCGCCGACGAGGTAGCGCGCGCGCAGCCGGGTGCCGTCGGCCAGCTCCGCGGTCACCCCGTGGTCGTCCTGGCTCAGCCCGACCAGTTCGCAGCCGCGCCGGATCTCGGCGCCGACTTCGGTGGCGCGCTCGGCCAGCAGGCGCTCGGTGGTGGTCTGCGGGATCGCGAGGATGTAGGAGCGCGCGGTGTCCAGCCGGTCGGGTGGGGGCTTGTCTATGCCGGCGAAGAACCCACCGAGCGGGTACCGCCGGGCATGCGCGAGGAACCGCTCCAGCAGACCCCGCTGGTCCATCACCTCGATGCTGCGTACGTGCAGGCCGAGCGCGCGGACATACCTGGCCGGCTCCGGATCCCTCTCCAGCACGACCGTGTGCACCCCGTGCAGCCGCAGCTCACTCGCCAGCATCAGGCCGGTCGGTCCACCGCCGGCAACGATCACGTCGATCATCGAGACCCCCTGTGCTCTCCGGCCAGCTGGCCCGGCAGCGCGCGCCTCCGGTGCCTCCGGCGTCTGCGCGCCGAGCGCCGCCACGGCACCGCCACCCGACCGGCGGTGCGACTCCCCGTTGACCCGTACATCGCCGGGAGCGCACGTACGTCGCACGGTCCCGCTTCGCAGGTCCCGGCTTCGGTCGCAGATTCTGCGCCACGACCTGGGCCTTGCCGCAAGACCCCCGGTCTGCTATATGTTCAAGATGGCGAGGAGCGCGTGACTGTTCGCGCACGCCGCCGTTCTCCACTCCCGCATCCCGTGACCCGTGTCCCTGGGGGCCCTTCGCGGACGCGGACACCCCTTCGCGGTTGCCGCGACGGAGTCGCACCGACTCACCGCGCCCGGCGTAGGACATCCACCGCGTCGGCTACCGCGGTGACGGCGACGTCGGGTACGGGGACATCGGGGGGCCATGGCGTTGACCCGCGGGCCTCCAGCCAGATGGTCCGCAGGCCCGTGACGCGACCGCCGGCGATGTCCAGGATCGGGTGTCGTCGAGGTCGAGGATGGCCGGCGCGGCGTGCCGCGGATCGCGTTCGGGGGTCCGCCGAGACGACGTGTCCACACGGTAAGCAATCGGCCGATGACACGGAGTGAACGAGGGATGCGGCAGCGCTCCGGCGCCCGGAGAGGCCACCGGTTGCGACCGGGTTGCTATTGGCCGCGACGCACGGGGTGCCGATGACGCTCGGCGCTCGCGGTGCGTCATCACCGAAGCCGCCCATACTCCCCCGGCCACCGGTTCGCACCCCCTCCGCCGCGCGGAAACCCGCTGTTGGGCCGCCTGTACGGCGCCCCGGGGAACGAGCGCACGGGGCTGCCCGCACGCCGCCTCACCACACTGCGTGACCGATCGATGACATCCGGCCCTCCGGGGGCCGGGTCGGCCAACCGGTCTGATCGAGTTGCCGACCGATGACTTTGAGTGAGCGACGCGGGATCGTTGAACCACCGGTGGCACTCCGCCGGGTTCCACGGAAGGAGTAACGGTGAAGGCTCATTCCCCTGGTT
>DATMJT010000297.1:0-7485 GCA_035553735.1 Pilimelia sp. | reverse complement strand
GTTCCCCCGCATACGCAGCGGTCACGCGCTCCCGCCCGGCCAGTTCCCGATGCGGGGCTGGGCGGGCACGACCCACGGCGCGTCGGCCTCGTCCAGGGCGGCCGGTCGAGGCTTCGGCGCGCTCAGGCCGCCGGCAGCGCCCGCGAGTAGCGCAGTTGCCGGGTGACGGCGGGCCCCAGCGGCGCCCGCCGGGTCACCCCGTCGCAGCACCAGCCGCCGGCCTCGTAGAACTGTCGCGCGGGCGCGTTGGCGGACAGCACCCACAGCACGGCGGTCGGCTGGCCGTACCGGCCCAGCCGGCCGAGTGCGTCGATCATGAGTGCCCGCCCCACGCCGGTGCCCTGGCGGTCGGGGTCGACGTGGATCGCGTACAGCTCGGCGGCGCGCCGGGTGCGGCTGGGGCCCACGTAGCTGAAGCCCAGCACGGCCGCGTCCCCGTCGGTGGCCACGGTCAGGGCGTGGCTGTCCCGCTCGTACGCCCAGCGCTGCGTCCACCACTGGGCCAGCGCCGCGGCCGGCACCGCCCGCAGGGCGTCCGCGGGCACCAGTCCCGCGTACGCCCGGTCGCGGCTGCGGGCGTGCAGCGACCCGACGGCGGCCAGGTCCGCCGCGGTGGCGGCGCGAAGGGCGAGGGTCACCCGTTCACCGTAGCCGGGCAAGATTCGCGTCACGGACCCGAGCCGGCGTCCCCGGCCGGGTCAGCCGTCGGCCCGGGCCACGCCGACGGGGCAGGTCAGGCCGTTGGGCCCGATGCCGCAGTAGCCGCCGGGGTTCTTGTGCAGGTACTGCTGGTGGTAGTCCTCGGCGTAGTAGAAGTCCGCCAGCGGGGCGATCTCCGTGGTGATCTCCGGGTAGCCGGCGGCGGCCAGCACCGGCGCGAAGGCGTCGCGCGCGGCGCGGGCCTCGGCCAGCTGCCCGTCGGTGGCGGCGTAGATCGCGGAGCGGTATTGGGTGCCCATGTCGTTGCCCTGCCGCATCCCCTGGGTGGGGTCGTGGTTCTCGAAGAAGACCCGCAGCAGCTGCGCGTACGGCACGACCGCCGGGTCGTAGACCACCTGCACGACCTCGGTGTGCCCGGTACGCCCGCTGCAGGTCTCCTCGTACGTCGGGTTGCGGGTGCTTCCGCCCGCGTAGCCGACCGCCGTGGAGTAGACCCCGGGAAGCTTCCAGAACAGCCGCTCGGCGCCCCAGAAGCAGCCCATCCCGAAGACGGCCACCTCGTGCCCGGCGGGCCACGGCCCGCGCAGCGGCGTGCCGAGCACGGCGTGCCGCGCCGCCACCGGCATCGGGGTGTCCCGGCCGGGCAGCGCCTCGGCGGGCGTGGGCACGGTCAGGTGGTGGACGCCGCGTAGGAACATGCCGACTCCTCTCGGTCCAGCCGGGCCGCGCTGATGCCCCCGGTCGGGCGCCGGCCACGTGCGCGCCCACGGTCAAGCATGCCGCGGCCGCAGCGCGGCGGCGACCCGGGCGGCGTACCCGGCGGCCTCGGCGTCGGAGTCGTACCGCGTGCGTGGCCAGAAGAAGCCGCGCAGCCCGTCGCCCCTGGTCCGGGGTACCACGTGCACGTGCAGGTGCGGCACGGACTGGGACACCCGGTTGTTCATCGCCACGAACGTGCCCTGGGCGCCCAGCCCGTCCTGTACCGCCCCGGCCAGCCGCTGGACCGCCCCGAAGAACGGCGCCAGGGCGTCGGCCGGCAGGTCGGTGAGCACCTCCACGTGCGTGCGCGGCACCACCAGCACGTGGCCCTTGAAGACCGGGCGGGTGTCCAGGAAGGCCACCGCCTCGGGCGAGTCGTGCACCCGGAACGCCGGCGTCGTACCGGCCACGACCGCACAGAAAACACAACCCGCCACGGTCGGCACCCTAGACCAGACTAGCCTCGGCGTATGAGCCACGGCTTCGAGACGCTCGCCATCCACGCCGGTCAGGCGCCGGAACCGCACACGGGCGCGGTGATCCCGCCGATCTTCCAGACCTCGACCTACGCCCAGGCGGCGGTCGGCGCCCCGCGCCAGGGCTACGAGTACAGCCGCTCCGGCAACCCGACCCGCGACGCGCTGCAGGAGTGCCTGGCGGCGCTGGAGGGCGGACGTCGCGCGCTCGCCTTCGCCAGCGGCCTGGCCGCCGAGGACACCCTGCTGCGCGCCGTCTGCCGGCCGGGCGACCACGTGGTGATCCCGGACGACGCGTACGGCGGCACGTACCGGCTGTTCGCCCGGGTGGCCGAGCGCTGGGGTCTGGACTGGACCGCCGCGGACATCTGCGACCCGGCGGCCATCCGGGCGGCGGTCACCGGGCACACCCGGATCCTGTGGCTGGAGACCCCGACCAACCCCCTGCTGTCCATCGCGGACATCCCCGCGCTGGCCGAGCTCGCGCACGAGCGGGAGGCGCTGCTGGTGGTCGACAACACCTTCGCGTCGCCGTACCTGCAACGCCCGCTGGCCCTCGGCGCGGACGTGGTGGTCCACTCCACCACCAAGTACCTGGGCGGGCACTCCGATGTGGTCGGCGGGGCCCTGGTCTTCGCCGACGACGAGCTGGCCGACCAGGTGGCCTTCTACCAGAACGCGATGGGTGCGGTGAACGGTCCGTTCGACGCCTGGCTGACCCTGCGCGGCATCAGGACCCTCGGCGTGCGGATGGACCGGCACTGCGACAACGCCGAGCGGGTGGTGCGGTTCCTGGCGGAGCACGCCGCGGTGGCGCAGGTGTACTACCCCGGCCTGCCCGGGCACCCGGGCCACGAGGTGGCCGCCGCGCAGATGCGCCGCTTCGGCGGGATGGTGTCCTTCCGGGCGGCCGGCGGCGCCGAGCACGCCGTGCGGATCTGCGAGCGCACCCGGGTGTTCCTGTTGGCCGAGTCGCTCGGCGGCGTGGAGTCCCTGATCGAGCACCCCGGACGGATGACCCACGCCAGCGCCGCCGGTTCCCCGCTTGAAGTACCGGCGGACCTTGTGCGACTGTCTGTCGGCATCGAGACAGTGGACGACCTGATCGCCGATCTGGCGCAGGCGCTCGGCTGACGGCTCGGCCGCAGGGGACAACTGAAGACCGGCCGGGCCGCAGGGGAGGTGGCCATGATGGACCAGGCGCCGACGTGGGTCGGGGCGACCGCCAGGCAGATCGCCCGCGCGGTGCGCCGGGGCGACACGTCCGCCACCCGGGTGCTCGTCGACCATTTGGACCACATCACCGCGGCGGACCCGGAGCTGTCGGCGTTCCGGGTGGTGCGGGCCGGCGCGGCGCTGGCCGAGGCCGAGGAGGTCGACGAGCAGGACGACCTGGCCAACCTGCCGCTGGCCGGGGTGCCGGTCGCGGTCAAGGAGAACACCCCGGTCGCCGGCCTGCCCACCTGGCACGGCTCCGCCGCGGCCCGGACCCCGGTGGCCGAGCGCGACCACGAGGTGGTGCACCGCCTGCGCGGTGCCGGCGCGGTGGTCGTCGGGGTGACCCGGATGCCGGAGCTGGGGCTGTGGGCCATGACGGACGACGAGACGGGCATCACCCGCAACCCGTGGGCCCCGGACCGTACCCCGGGCGGCTCCTCCGGCGGGGCGGCCGCGGCGGTGGCGGCCGGTCTGGTGCCGATGGCGCACGCCAACGACGGTCTGGGCTCGATCCGGATCCCGGCCGCCTGCTGCGGCCTGGTCGGCGTCAAGCCCGGCCGCGGCGTGGTGCCGTGCCAGCTCGGCGTCGACGACTGGTTCGGCATGACCGAGCACGGCATCCTGGCCACCACGGTCGCGGACGCGGCCATCGGGCTGGCCGTGCTCGCGGGCCGCCGGCCGGAGAAGCTGGTCGAGCCGGGGCGGCTGCGGGTGGCCGTGTCGCTGCGGTCGCCGGCGGCGGGCATCCGCCCGGACGCGCCCAACCGGGACGCGGTGGCCGCCGCCTCCCGGCTGCTCGTCGACGCCGGCCACGACACGGTCTCGGCCGACCCGGTCTACCCGCTGGACGTGCAGCTGCGCGGCCTGGCCGCGTGGACGGCGGCGGCGCACCGGGAGCTGGTCGCCGGCGAGGTGGCCCCGGCGGCGGCGCAGCCGCGCACCCGCCGGCACGCGGCCGTGGGCGGCTGGGTGTGGCGCCGCGGCTACGTGCGCGAGCCCGACCGCGCCCAGTGGCGCGAACGCTGCCTGGGGTTCTTCGCCGACGGCGGGTTCGACCTGCTGCTCACCCCGGCGCTGGCGGCCGCCCCGCCGCCCGCGCTGGCCTGGGCGCGCCGGTCGTGGCGGGCCAACCTGACCACCAGCCTCCGGTACGCCCCGTACGCGGCGCCGTGGAACGTCGCGGGCCTGCCGGCCGCGGTCGTCCCGGTCGGGCGGCGCCCGGACGGGCTGCCGCTCGGGGTGCAGTTCGTCGGCCCGCCGGGCAGCGAGCGGCTCCTGCTGGCCGTCGCCGGCCAGCTGGAGCTGGCCGCACCGTGGCGCCGGCACGCGCCGGGCTGGCCGCGGGTGGCCAGCCCGGTCTGAACGGGGGACAGCGGACCGCCTCGGGGATCGCCTATCGTGACCCGGCGCGTCCGCGAAGGAGACCCCCCATGTCCTGTCCGCACTGCTCAGAGCCGATCCCGGGCGCCCGCTGCGAGTCCTGTGGCGCCCCGGGTCGCCGACCGGCCGCCGTCGTGCCCGGTGCCTCCGCCGCCCCGCTGCACAGCCTCGGCCGCGCCGCGCTGCTGCTGGTCGGGCTGGCCACCGTCGTCGCCGTGGCCACCTCGGCGGTGCCGTGGATCATCGGATCGCTGTTCGACGCCGGTGCGGCCGACGCCGAGCAGACCGCGCTGTTTCTGGCCGTGATGTCGGCCGGGGCCGCCGCGGTGACGGTGCTGGCCGCCGGGGTGGTGACCATCATCTGGCTGTACCGGGCGCGGCGGAACCTCGACGCCTTCCCGGACGTGTACCCCGGCATGGCGGCCGGCTGGGCCATCGGCGGCTGGTTCATCCCGATCGCCAACTGGGTGATCCCGTGCCGGGTGGTGTACCAGGTGGCCCGGGCCAGCCTGGACCGGGCGCCGGGGGTGGGTGCGCTGGTGGGTGTGTGGTGGACGGCCTGGCTCCTGGGCTCGTGCGCGTTCCAGCTGCTCACACCGCGGGACACCGCGCTGGCGGAGCTGGCGTCGCGCGGCGAGTTGGCCTCGGCGATGCTGCCGGCGAGCATCGTCTCGGGCGCGGCCTGGGCCGTCTCGGGCACGGCGCTGCTGGCGCTGATCGCCTGGATCACCCGGGCGCAGGACGCGCGCATCGCCGGCGGCGCGGCGCCCTACCCGGCTCCGGTGCCCGGGGCGGGTTACGGCCCCCCGGCGGCCGGGCATCCGTCGCCCGGTGCCGCGGCCGCCGTCCCGGCCGGGCCGACCGCGCCGCGGCCGGCGGGCTTCTCCGCGCCGGTGCCTCCGGGTTGGCACGCCGCCCGTCGCGCCGCGGCGTCGGCCGCCGGGTCGGGTGGCGCCGGGGGCTCCGCCGCGTCGCGTGGCGCTGGCAGCCCGGCCGCGGGGTCCGGCGGCGCCGGTGGCTCGGCCGCGGGGAGCGCCGCGGCGCCGGCCGGCGGGTCCGGGATTGCGTCGGCGCCGGCCGGCGGGAGCACCGGCGCGCCGGCCGCGGAGCCCGCCGTGCCAGCCGGCCCGGGTGGTGACACCATCGGCTGATGTCGGAACTCGTCACCGTCGCCGACGTCGAGGCCGCCCACGGGCTGCTGGCCGGCGTCGTGCGGGAGACCCCGCTGGAGCTGTCCCGCCCGCTCACCGCACAGCTGGCCGGTCCGGCGTGGCTCAAGTGCGAGAACCTCCAGCGCGCCGGGTCCTACAAGGTGCGCGGGGCGTACGTGCGCATCGCCCGGCTCTCCCCGGCCGAGCGGGCCCGCGGCGTGGTCGCGGCCAGTGCGGGCAACCACGCCCAGGGCGTGGCGCTGGCCGCCGGCCTGCTCGACGCGGCCGCCACCGTCTTCATGCCGGTGGGTGCGCCGCTGCCCAAGGTCGCCGCCACCCGCGGGTACGGCGCCCGGGTGGAGCTGGCCGGCGACACGGTCGACGAGTCCCTCGTCGCGGCGCAGCGCTTCGCCGAGCGCACCGGGGCGGTGTTCATCCATCCCTTCGACCACCCCGACGTGATCGCCGGTCAGGGCACGGTGGCCCTGGAGATCCTCCGGCAGTGCCCCGACGTGCGTACCATCGTCGCCGGCGTCGGAGGCGGCGGGTTGATCTCCGGCATCGCGGTGGTCGCCAAGGCGCTGCGACCCGACCTCCGCGTGGTCGGGGTCCAGGCCGCGGGCGCCGCGGCCTTTCCCCCGTCGCTGCGCGCCGGCCGCCCGGTGCGGCTGTCCGGGTACGCCACGATCGCCGATGGCATCGCGGTGGGCTGCCCGGGGGACCTGACCTTCGCCCACGTCGGCAAGCTCGTGGACGAGGTCGTCACGGCCACCGACGAGGACATCTCGCGGGCGCTGCTGATGCTGCTGGAGCGGGGCAAGCTGCTCGCCGAGCCGGCCGGCGCGGCGGCGGTCGCCGCGCTGCTCTCCGGCGCGGTGCGCGACCCCGGCGCCCCGGTGGTGGCGGTGGTCTCCGGTGGCAACATCGACCCGCTGCTGCTGGCCAAGGTGCTCGAGCACGGGTTGACCGCGGCCGGTCGGTACCTGCGCTTCACCGTGCGCTGCGCCGACCGGCCCGGTCAGCTCGCCCGCCTGCTGGGCCAGATCGCCGAGCAGAAGGCGAATGTGGTCGATGTCGAGCACCGCCGGCACGACCGCCGGCTGCGGCTGGGCGAGGTCGCCGTGGTGCTGTCGGTGGAGACCCGCGGGGCCGAGCAGTCCGAGGCTCTGGTCGCCGCGCTGCGCGCCAGCGGCTACGAGGTCACGTTCCCCCAGGAGACACCCCGCTGACGGCCGTCGCCCCCGACGCGGCGCGCCCGCTGCCCGCCGGGGCCGGCGGTCGCGTCGCTGCCGGGCCCGGCCGGCACGCCGGCTGCGGCGACGCGGGCTGCGCCGACGCGGTCAGCCGCCGTAGGGCTCGAACCGCACCACGGTGACCTTGATGTCGGCGCCGCTGGGCGCCGTGTACGTGACGGTCTGCCCGGCCCGGGCGCCGAGGATCGCCGTGCCGAGCGCCGACTCGGGGCTGTAGACGGTCAGGTCCGTGGTCGCGGCGATCTCCCGGGAGCCGAGCAGGAAGGTCTCCGTGTCGTCCGCGTCGTCGTCGAAGTGGATGGTCACCACCGTGCCGGGGGCGACCGCGTCGGCCGTCGGTGCCTGCCCCACCCGGGCGGTGCGCAGCAGCTCCTGGAGGTACCGGATGCGGGCCTCCTGCTTGCCCTGCTCCTCCCGGGCGGCGTGGTAGCCACCGTTCTCCCGCAGGTCGCCTTCCTCCCGCCGAGCGTTGATCTCGGCGGCGATTGCCGGCCGGTTTGCGATCATCTCGTTGAGCTCGGCCTGCAGCCGGTCGTACGCCTCCTGGGACAGCCAGGTGGCGGACGCGTCGCGGTCGGTGCTGGACAC
>DATMJT010000296.1:0-11812 GCA_035553735.1 Pilimelia sp. | reverse complement strand
ATCCCATGCCGAGCCTGACCCGTGCCGAGGCCGCCGCGGTGATCTTTCACGGGTCGTACCGTATGGGCGAATCACACGGCGATCGCGGGAGCGTACATGCTGGACCATCCGAAGGGTGACTTCGACCTGTCGCGGGCGGTGTGGCGGTCCGCGCTGCCCGGCGCGCCCGGCAGCGTGGAGGTGGCGTTCGTGGACGACCTCATCGGCCTGCGCAACTCCGACGAGCCGGACGGCCCGGTGCTGGTGTTCACCAGGGACGAGTGGGACGCCTTCGTGGCGGGCGCCAAGGACGGCGAGTTCGACCCCGCCTGACCGGGCCTGACCGCCGGGCCGGCGCCGGGTTGACGGCGCCGCGGCGGGCGGGTGCTGTCGGGGGCCGCCCCTACGCTGCCGGCCATGCGGATGCGCGACCTGCCGACAGCCGACCGGCCGCGCGAGCGGCTGTCCGCCCACGGTCCCACGGCCCTGTCCGACCGCGAGCTGCTCGCCATCGTGCTGGGCACCGGAGGCGTCCGCGGCCGCGGCGCGCACGAGCTGGCCGAGCGGCTGGTCGCCCGGTTCGGTTCGGTGCGGGCCCTCGCCCGGGCCCATCCGGCGGAGCTGGCCGGGGTGCCCGGCGTGGGCCCGGCCAAGGCGTCCGCGGTCGCCGCGGCCTTCGAGCTGGCCCGGCGCGTCGAGGACGCCGGCGCCGCGGCCACCGTGCGCACGACCGCCGACCTGGTGCCGATCGTCGCCCCGCTGCTGCGCGGCCGGGCGCGGGAGCGGCTGGTGCTGGTGGTGTGCGACACCGCGCACCGGGTGATCTCCTGCGAGGTGCTCAGCGAGGGCGCCGCGGACCGGGCGCTGGTCCCGGTGCGGGAGGTGGCGGTGGCCGTGCTGCGCCGGGACGGGCGGGCCTTCGCCCTGGCGCACAACCACCCCGGCGGCGACCTGACCCCCAGCCCGGCGGACCTGGAGGCCACCCACCGGGTGGCCGGGGCGGCGGCCGCCGTGGGCCTACGCTTCCTCGACCACGTCATCGTCACCGACGGCGGTTGGTGCCGCGTCGAGCCCTGACCCGCGCACGCCGAGCAGCTCGCACAGGGTCTCGATGCGGCGCACCCGCGGGGCCAGCGCGCGCAGCTGCAGGGCCAGGTTCGCGGCGACCAGGACCGGCTCCTCCTCGGGCAGCGCGAGCCCCAGCCGCTCGCGCAGCCAGGTGAGCACCTCCGCCCAGCTGAAAAACGACGTGTCGCGGCCCGGGTTCAGCGGCGGGGGGAACCGGCCCGGCCCGAGCCGGCCCAGCGCCCACAGCCGCACGGTCTCCCGGGAGCGCCCGACCCGCCGGGCGATGTCGCCGAGGGTCACCCAGTCGCGGGTGTCGACCCGTACGGCGCGCAGCCCGGTGGCCTCCACCCGCCGTACGGCGGCGACGATGCCCTCGGCCAGGGCACCGGCAGGCCACTCGAAGCGGATGCCGACAGCGGCGCTGCCCGGGTCCCACCGCACGGGGCCGGCGCCGCCGAGCCGGCGCAGCTGCGCGGGCGCCGGCGGCCGGTCGACCACCAGCACGAACTGGCGTACCGACGCGAACGCTCCGCGGTCAACCGGCGCGTAATCGCCGGGCGCCTCCATCAGTACCGTCACCATGCCGGTCGCCTCCCCGTGCTGCGCCGTGGTCGCCGGACCACCCGCCGGCAATCCGGGCCGCCGTGGGCGGCACCGGCATTGTCGCGGTCGGGTGTGACGGCGCCGCCGACCGGCGTCAGGCCGACGGCGCGCGGTCACCGGATCCGGCGCGGCCGGGGTCGTCGAGGTCGGCGACCACGGGGGCGCCGGCATCGGCCGAAGCGGCGCCGCCGCGGGCCCCGGCACCGTCGGGGTGGTCGGCCGGCGCCGCCGGTCCGCCCGGGTCCGCGGCGGGATCGGGCGCCTCCGGCGGGCGGGCCCGGCGGGCCTTGCGGGCGGCCAGCCGCTGGGCGGCCGAGGCACGACCGGACTTGCCGGCCAGCCGGACGTCCGAGCCCCGGGCACCGGGCACGTAGTCGTCCCCGGCGTACACGGTCGGCTGCCAGTCGAACTCCCGGTCGCCGATGCGGACCAGGCAGCCCGGCTCGGCCCCCGCCTTGGCCAGGGCCTCCTCCACGCCGAGCCGGGCGAGCCGGTCGGCCAGGAAGCCCACCGCCTCGTCGTTGTCGAAGTTGGTCTGCCGCACCCACCGCCGCGGGCGTTCGCCGTGCACCAGGAACGCCCCGTCCGCCTCCCGGGAGACCGTGAAGCCGGCGTCGTCCACGGCGGCGGGCCGGATGACGATACGGGTCGGCTCCGGCGCCGGCGCGGCGGCCCGGTGCGCGGCCACGGCCTCGGCCATCGCGTACGTCAGCTCCTTGAGCCCCTCCCGGGTCGCGGTGCTGATCTCGAAGTGACGCAGCCCGCGCGCCGCCAGGTCGGGGCGGACGATCTCCGCCAGGTCGCGGGCGTCGGGCACGTCCACCTTGTTCAGGGCCACCAGCCGGGGCCGGTCCGCCAGTCCGCCGTAGGCGGCCAGCTCGGCCTCGATCGCGTCGATGTCGGCCAGCGGGTCGCGGCCGGGCTCCAGCGTGGCGCAGTCCACCACGTGCACCAGCACGGCGCAGCGCTCGATGTGCCGCAGGAACTCCAGCCCGAGCCCCTTACCGGTGGCGGCGCCCGGGATCAGGCCCGGCACGTCCGCCACGGTGAACGTGTGGTCGTCCACCCGGACCACGCCGAGGTTGGGCACGAGCGTGGTGAACGGGTACTCGGCGATCTTCGGCTTGGCCGCCGAGATGACGGAGATGAGCGACGACTTGCCGGCCGAGGGAAAGCCGACCAGCCCCACGTCGGCGACGCTCTTGAGCTCCAGCACCACGTCCAGGCGGTCGCCCGGCTCACCCAGCTCCGCGAAGCCGGGCGCCCGGCGCCGGGGCCCGGCCAGCGCGGCGTTGCCGCGGCCGCCCCGCCCGCCGCGGGCGGCCTCGAAGGTCGTGCCGGCGCCGACGAGATCGGCCAGCAGCTCGCCGCCCGGGCCGTACACGACCGTCCCGTTGGGCACCTTCAGCACCAGGTCGGCGCCGTTGGCGCCGTCCCGGTGCGAGCCCTGGCCGCCCTTGCCGTTCTCCGCGCGCAGGTGCGGGCGGAAATGGAAGTCCAGCAGCGTGTGCACCCCGGGGTCGACGACCAGCAGGATGTCGCCGCCGTGGCCGCCGTTGCCGCCGTCCGGGCCGCCGAACGGCTTGAACTTCTCCCGCCGGATGGAGGCGCAGCCGTGCCCGCCGTCCCCGGCCTGCAGGTGCAGCACCACCCGGTCCACGAACATGGTCATCCGACCTCACTTCCCTGCCGTGCCAGTGCCCTGCGGCGCGCGGCGGAAACGGCGGCGGCGGGCCGAGCACCGCCCGACCCGCCGCCGTACGCCGCTGTGGTGTGTTACACCCCGGCCGGCACGATGTTGACGACCTTGCGCCCGCGCCTGGTGCCGAACTGCACCGCGCCGTCGGTCAGGGCGAACAGCGTGTCGTCGCCCCCCCGGCCCACCAGGTCGCCCGCGTGGAACTTGGTGCCGCGCTGGCGGACCAGGATCTCACCGGCGCGCACCACCTGGCCGCCGAACCGCTTGACGCCCAGACGCTTGGCCTCGGAGTCGCGGCCGTTGCGCGAGCTGGAGGCACCCTTCTTGTGAGCCATTGTCGACGCCTACTTCCCGGTGGAGATGCCGGTCACCTTGACCTGGGTCAGCGGCTGACGGTGACCCTGGCGCTTGTGGTAGCCGGTCTTGTTCTTGAACTTGTGGATCCGAATCTTGGGGCCCTTGGTGTGGGCGACCAGCTCGGCGGAGACCGTGGCGGCGGCCAGCTTGGCCGCGTCGGTGACGAGGTCGTCGCCGTCGACGAGGAGCACCGGGGCGAGGGCGACGGCGTCGCCGGGGGCGCCGGTCAGCTTCTCGACCTCGATCACGTCGCCCTCGGCGACCTTGTACTGCTTGCCGCCGGTCTTGACGATCGCGTACATCGGAGGCGGACTCCCTGTCGGTCGGGACGGACGCAGCCGGAGCTGCGGACGGTCTGGTGGTGAGCTCCCCGGCCGCCGGCACCGGCCGCCGGCCGTCCAGGCGACGGACCCGGAGGGGGGCCGGTACGACGGGGCAGGCACACGGAGCTCGGCGCGCGTGGATGCGCCGTCGGCAAGCGTACGCCATGCCCCGGGTCGGCCCCAAACCGGGCGGGCCGGCGCCTCCGCCGCGTCGGCCCGCCGCCCGCCGGCGCCGCGCAGCGGCGCTCAGCCCCCGCCCGCCGGCGCCGCGCAGCGCAGCGGCGCTCAGCCCCCGCAGAGCGCGGTGATCCGCTCCTGGACCTCGTCCAGCTTGGCGTCGTCGATCGTCGCCGGGTCGCCGGTCATCTTGCCGGCCTGGGCGGCCAGCTCCGTCAGCTGCGCCTTGAGCCGGGGGTCGTCGGCCCGGGCGGCCTGGGCCCGCAGCCCGGTGACCAGCTCCCGGATCGCCTTCTCGGCGGCCTGCCTCGCGGTCGCCGCGGCCTTGGGGTTGTTCGCGGCGGTGGCCTCCAGCGACCGGCCCACCTCGGTGATGATCACCGTGACCTTGTCCGTGGCGAGGTCGCGGGCTGCGGCACAGACCTCGCGGCCGTTGCCGGCCAGCGGGCTGACCGTGGGCGTGGCACCCTGCGGACTCACCGGGGCCGCGCTGCTGTCCGGCGGTGCGGTGGAGTCGGACGGCGTCGCGGTGGCGGCCGGCGGGGCCGGGTCCGCCGCGCAGCCGGCGCCGGCGAGCAGGGTCGCGGCGATCGCGAGAACCGCCAGTAGGCGTCGCATCGGCGTCTCCTCCGGTGGGGTCACGGGCGGTGGGGCCCGCCCGGCACGACCCTAGCTCGCCGCCGCCATCGACGCGCGTCACCCCCTGCCGGTCTCCCCAGGGCCGGTCTCCCCGGGGCCGCACACCGACGCGTACGCGCGGTCGATCTCCCCGAGCCTGGGCAGCACCCGGTCGACGGGCGTGCGGTCCTCGTCGGCGGCCAGCCGGGTGAGCAGCGCGGACGACTCGACGACCGCCCGGCGCAGCGCGGGGTCCGCGGCGTCCACGGCCAGGCCGTCCAGGGCCGCTGCCCAGCTGAGCAGCTCCCGCCGGGCGGCCTCCCCGGCCTTGGCTCCGGCCGCCTCGTCCCCTGCGGCGACCGCCGCCAGGACCTTGCTCCACTGCGCCTCGAAGGCCCGCCGGCCGGCAAAGTTGATGTTGAGCAGCCGGCCGCAGGCGGAGGCGGTGTCGGCGGCTGCGCCGGTGGGCCGGGCCGCCGGCGCAGGAACCGGCGTCCGGCCCGCGCCCGACGGGGGGTCCGCGCAGCCGGCCGACACCCCCAGGCTCAGCAGCGCAGCCAGCAGCGCGCGGGCCGTCGGACGGCGCGCGGCCGCGGTGCGGGCCTCCCCGTTGACCATGACAGGACCAGCCTAGGGCGGTGGCGACCCGCTTGGGGCGAAACTGGCAACGCGCCCGCGCCGCCGCCCGCCGGGCGGGTCGCCACCGGGTCGGCACGTCGGTGCGCACCGGGGTGGCGAAGCCGGGCGGTCAGGGTCGGGTCTTGCGCCGGGCACCCCCGCGACGGGTCCGGCGGCGACTGACCGGCAGGCCGTTCGGCTCCTCCTCGTCGTCGGCCACGGGGTCGAACTCGTCGCCGTCGATCAGCCCCGGCACCGGCGCGGCCGATTCCGGCTCCTCGGCGTAGCGGGACAGGTCGTAGCCCATCGTGTCGTCCTCGTCGGCGGGGACGGGCGCCGTCTCCTCGACGGCCTCCGGCTCCGCCGTGCCGGCCGCGGCGCGGCGACCGCGGCGCCGACCGGTGCCGCCCGCGGCGGCCTCGGTCTTGGCCGGGGCCGCGGCCGCGGCCACCGCCCGCACCTTGTCGCCGGCCCCACCCGTCCGGGCCCGCTCGGCAACCGGCTCGGTGTGCACGATCAGGCCGCGGCCCTTGCACGCCTCGCAGGTCTCGCTGAACGCCTCCAGCAGCCCGGCACCGATCCGCTTGCGGGTCATCTGCACGAGCCCGAGCGAGGTGATCTCCGTGACCTGGTGCTTGGTGCGGTCCCGGCCGAGGCACTCGGTCAGCCGGCGGAGCACCAGCTCGCGGTTGCTCTCCAGCACCATGTCGATAAAGTCGATCACGATGATGCCGCCGAGGTCGCGCAGCCGCAGCTGGCGCACGATCTCCTCGGCCGCCTCCAGGTTGTTCCGGGTGACCGTCTCCTCCAGGTTGCCGCCGACCCCGGTGTACTTGCCGGTGTTGACGTCGACCACCGTCATCGCCTCGGTGCGGTCGATCACCAGGTGGCCGCCCGACGGCAGGAAGACCTTGCGGTCCAGGCCCTTGATGATCTGCTCGTCGATCCGCTTCTCGGCGAAGACGTCGGCGGCACCGGCGTGCCTGCGCAGCCGGGCCACCAGGTCCGGGGAGACGTGCGAGAGGTAGGCCTCGACCTCCTCGTACGCACTGTCGCCCTGGACCACCAGCTCCCGGAAGTCCTCGTTGAACAGGTCCCGGACCACCCGGATGAGCAGGTCGGGCTCCTCGTAGAGCAGCACCGGGGCGCCGCCGTCGGCCGCCTTGGCCTGGATGTCCTCCCACTGGGCCTGGAGCCGCTTGACGTCGCGGGCCAGCTCATCCTCGCTGGCTCCCTCGGCCGCCGTGCGCACGATCACCCCGGCACCGTCGGGCACCAGCTTCTTGAGCACGTCGCGCAGCCGCTTGCGCTCCGTGTCCGGCAGCTTGCGGCTGATCCCCGAGGCGTTGCCGTGCGGCACGTAGACCAGGTGCCGGCCGGAGAGCGCGATGTGGCTGGTGAGCCGGGCACCCTTGTGTCCCAGCGGGTCCTTGGTGACCTGGACCAGCACCGAGTCCCCGGACTTGAGCGCCTGCTCGATCGAGCGCGCCCGCCCCTCCAGGCCGGTGGCGTCCCAGTTCACCTCGCCGGCGTAGAGCACGGCGTTGCGCCCCCGGCCGACGTCCACGAAGGCCGCCTCCATGCTGGGCAGCACGTTCTGGACCTTGCCGAGGTAGACGTTGCCGACCATGGTGCCGGCCGAGGCCCGGCTGACGTAGTGCTCGACGAGGACGCCGTCCTCCAGCACCGCGATCTGGACCCGGTCCCCGCGCTGACGGACGACCATCACCCGGTCCACGGCCTCGCGCCGGGCCAGGAACTCCGACTCGCTGAGGATCGGCGGGCGGGTCCGACGCTGCTCGCGGCCGTCCCGGCGACGCTGCCGCTTGGCCTCCAGCCGGGTGGAGCCGGTCACGCCCTGGACCTCGTCGGCCACGCGGCGCGGCTCCCGGATACGCACCACGGTGTGCACGCCGTCCTCGGCGCCCGCCTCGGCGTCGCCGGTGCCCTTGCGCCGCCTCCGGCGGCGGCGGCGGGTCAGGCCCTCGTCCTCGGCGTCGCCGTCGTCGACCTCGGCGGTCTCCTCCTCCGCCTCGTCGGCGGTGCCCTTGCCCCGGCCGCGGCCCCGCCGGCCGCGGCGGCGGCGGCGTGCCGCCCCCGCCTCGTCGTCCTCGTCGTCCTCGTCGTCCTCGGCCTCGACGTCGTCGGCGACCGGCTCGGACGACGCGCCGTCGGCCTCGGCGGCGCGCCGGCTCCGGCGGCGGCGTCGGCCGGCGTCGGCCGGCTCGTCCTGGTCGGGCGCGCCGCCGGCCGCCGGGGCGTCACCGGCCGGGGCCGCAGCGGCGGCCCCGTCGACCGGCGCCGCCTCGGTCGGGGCCGCCTCGGCCGGCGGGGCGTCGGCGGCGGATCGGCGGCGGCTGGCCCGCACGACCGGCGCCGTCTCCTCCGGCGGCATGAACAGCGGGACGGCGGCCGGGGCGCGCCGCCGGCCGCGCGACGCGGGCTGGTCGCCCTCGGCGGCGGGCACCGCCGGCGGCAGCTCCGCCGAGGGATCCGGGCCGGACCCCGGCACCGGCCCGGCCGGCACCGGCGCGGTGCCGGCGTCGGCGGGCTGGCCCGGGTCGGCGCCCTGCGCGGGCTCCGCGGCGGCGTCGCCGGACGCGGCCGGCACGGCCTTGCGCCGCCGGGCACGGGTGGTCTTGGGCGCCGTCGCCGGGGCGGCGGCCGCGGCGTCGCCGGACGCGGCCCCGGCGGGCGCCGCAGCGTCGCCGGACACACCCCCGGGCGCCGCGGCGGCGTCGGACGCGGCCGGGCCGCCCTCCGGCGGCACCTGCGCGCCGCTCTCCGTGGCCGGTGGGAGGCCTTCCTCGGCCGCCGGCGGCGTGGCCCGGCGGCGACGGCGCGCGGGTGCCGGCGCGGCGCTGCCGTCGGGCGCCTCGGCCGGGTCGCCGGCGGGCGCCTCGGCGGCGGCCGCGGAGCGGCGGCGGGTCACCCGCGCGCGGCGGGTGGTGGGACTGTCGGCGGTGTCGCCGCCCGGCTGCGCGCCGGTCGACTCCCCGCCCATCGGCTCATTGTCGAGCATGTGGACGTTCTCCAGTTCTGGCCGCCCCGGGCGCGTCTAGGCGCTGCCACGCAGGGCGTGCCGCAAGGTGTTCCGGCAGGACCCGCTGCGGGCCGCCGCCGAAGTCTGCCGACGAACGCCGACCGGGTGACCGGCTAGCGTTCTCCGATGGGTACCTCGCGATCCGCCTCCAACGGATCGACGATGTCCCCCTGCGTGGTCAGCGTGCCCTGTGCGAGCCGGGTCGCCCGCGGCGGTACCGGCGGCTCCAGGGCGGCCACCACACGGAGGCCGGAAAGGACGTCATCGGGTCGGACGGTGGGCGATACCTGCCGTACGACAAGGTCCAGTATCGCACACGGTGCGGCCTCGACCTCGGTAGGTTGGCGATCCGACCCACGGGCGTCGATCCGTGCCACCGCCGCCCGGGCGTCGAAGGTCCGCCGGCCCTGCTTGGTCAGCCGCTCCACCAGCACCTCCGGGGCCGCCTGGAACGCGGCCACGGCCTGCGCCAGCCGCTGCGGCGACACCCCGGGCAGCTCCACCCGCCAGCGGGAGGCGTCGATCCGGTCGGCGAGCCCGCCGACACCGCGGGCCGGCACGACCTCGAGCACGTCGAGGCCGGGCGGCAGCGCGGCGTCCAGTGCGGTGCGCAGCCACTCCGGCTCCACCTGCGCCCGCAGCCCCAGCTCCAGGTACTCCGCCTCGCTGGCCACCCCGGTCGGCGCCGCACTGGCGTAGGAGATCTTCGGGTGCGGGGTGAAGCCCTGGGAGAACGCGACCGGTACGCCGGCGCGGCGCAGCGCCCGCTCGAACGCGCGGGCGAAGTCACGGTGCGACGTGAAGCGCAGCGGTCCGCGCTTGGCGTACCGGACCCGCACCCGCTGCACCACCGGCGCCTGGCCGCCCTCGGGCTGGGGCTTCCTGGTACTGATCGTCATGCTCCTCGGGCCAGGGTAGAGGGCGCCGCGGCCCCCGCGCCGGCCGGGGCGTGCCCGGCCCCGACGGGGGTGAGCGGCAACAGCTTGCGGCCGGTCGGGCCGACCTGGATCTCGGTGTCCATGGCCGGGCAGACCCCGCAGTCGAAGCACGGCGTCCAGCGGCAGTCGTCCTGCTCGTACTCCCGCAGGGCATCCTGCCAGTCCTGCCACAGCCAGTCCTTGTCCAGGCCGGAGTCCAGGTGGTCCCAGGGCAGGACCTCCAGCTCGTCCCGATCCCGGGTGGTGTACCAGGCCAGGTCGACGCCGAAGGCGGGCAGCACCTCGGCCGCGGCGTCGACCCACCGCCGGTACGAGAAGTGCTCGCTCCAGCCGTCGAACCGGCCGCCGCTCTCCCACACCCGGCGGATCACCGCGCCGACCCGCCGGTCGCCGCGCGAGAGCAGCCCCTCGATCAGCGACGGCTCGCCGTCGTGGTAGCGCAGCCCGATCGCCCGGCCGAGCCCCCGGTCGGCGTTGACCGCCTGCCGGAGCAGCCGCAGCCGGTGGTCCACCACCTCCGGCGGGGTCATCCCCACCCACTGGAACGGGGTGTGGGGCTTGGGCACGAAGCCGCCGATGGACACCGTGCAGCGGATGTCCTTCGACCCGGTCGCCGCCCGCCCCGCCTTGATCACCTCGTGTGCCAGCCGGGCGATCTGCACCACGTCGTCGTCGGTCTCGGTGGGCAGCCCGCACATGAAGTACAGCTTCACCTGGCGCCACCCGTTGCGGTACGCGGTGACCACGGTGCGGATGAGGTCGTCCTCCGACACCATCTTGTTGATCACCTTGCGGATGCGCTCCGAGCCGCCCTCCGGGGCGAAGGTCAGCCCGGTGCGGCGGCCGTTGCGGGACAGCTCCTGGGCCAGGTCGATGTTGAAGGCGTCGACCCGGGTCGACGGCAGGGACAGCGAGACGTTGGTCCCGGCGTACCGGTCGGCCAGCCCGGAGCAGATGTCGCCGATCTCGGAGTGGTCGGCGCTCGACAACGACAGCAGCCCGACCTCGGAGAAGCCGGAGAACTCCAGCCCCTCGGCCACCATCTGGCCGACGGTGGTGATCGACCGCTCCCGCACCGGCCGGGTGATCATGCCCGCCTGGCAGAACCGGCAGCCCCGGGTGCAGCCGCGGAAGATCTCCACCGCGTACCGCTCGTGCACGGTCTCGGCCAGCGGCACCAGCGGCTTCTTGGGGTACGGCCAGGCGTCCAGGTCCATGGTGGTGCGCTTGTGCACCCGGAACGGCACGCCCGGGCGGTTGGGCACCACGCGCTGGATCCGGCCGTCGGGCAGGTAGTCCACGTCGTAGAAGCGGGGCACGTACACGCTCTCCGTGCGGGCCAGCCGCAGCAGCAGCTCCTCCCGTCCGCCCGGACGGCCCTGCGCCTTCCACTCCCGGACGATGTCGGTGATCTCCAGCACCGCCTGCTCGCCGTCGCCGAGCACCGCCGCGTCGAGGAAGTCGGCGATCGGCTCGGGGTTGAACGCCGCGTGCCCGCCGGCCAGCACCACGGGGTGGCGCTCGTCGCGGTCCGCGGCCCCCAGCGGGATGCCGGCCAGGTCCAGGGCGGTGAGCAGGTTGGTGTAGCCCAACTCCGTGGCGAACGAGACGCCCAGTACGTCGAACGCGCCGACCGGACGGTGGGCGTCCACGGTGAACTGCGGCACCCCGTGCTCCCGCATCAGCCGCTCCAGGTCCGGCCACACCGCGTAGGTGCGTTCGGCCAGCACGTCGGGCTGCTCGTTGAGCACCTCGTAGAGGATCTGCACGCCCTGGTTGGGCAGGCCCACCTCGTACGCGTCGGGGTACATCAACGCCCAGCGGACCGCGGCGGCGTCCCAGTCCTTCACCACCGCGCCCAGCTCCCCGCCCACGTACTGGATCGGCTTGCCGACCTGCGGCAACAGCCGCTCCAGCTGAGGGAAGACGCTCGCGACCGACATGACACCTCCCGGATCAGCCCTCCAGCCTACGCCGCGCGCCGCCGCGTCCTCCGCACCGGTCACCCATCCACCTCACCGGTACCCCGGCGGGCCGGGTGGGCCGGTGGCCGCCGCGCGCTAGCCTCGGGCTGGGCGAGGGGAGACAGACGACATGGCGGATCCGCCGCCGGGCGTCCCGCCGGCCACCCCCGGGCCGGCGGAGCCGACCAGCGAGTTGCCGGCCGCGGCACCCGGCGGCGCGGCGGCAGGCGGGGAGCCGGGCACCGAGGTGCTGCGGTCCCGCGTGCGTGGCACGGCGCCAGCGCCGGCGCACACTCGTCGCCACGGTCGGCCCCGAGACTCGGAGCCGACGCTCGACCTGCCAGTGGGCGAGGTCCCCGACCCGCCGGTCGATCCGTGGGCGGACGCGGCACCGCTGCCCCCGTGGGCGCCGCCCACCCTCGTGG
>DATMJT010000295.1:0-4053 GCA_035553735.1 Pilimelia sp. | reverse complement strand
AGCGGGGACAGGATGGCCAGCGGCCGGATCAGCGCCTGGCGTCGCAGCGGGCGGACCAGTCGCGAGATCAGCAACCCGCCCACGATGAAGCCCACGGGGCTCGCGGCCATGATGAGCCCCTGGCTGACGCCGCGCTCGGCGCTGGTGTGGGACACGTCGTCGGCCCAGGCGGCGGCCAGCCCCTCCGGGACGATGGCGAAGAGCATGGAGGCGAAGACCAGGAGGGCGATGGCGCGCAGCACCGGGGTCCCGAACACCAGCCGGATCCCGTCCCCGGTCTCCCGGACCAGGTGCCGGCGCGGCTGGCCCGACGACACCGGCGGGTGGTTCCGGACCCCGAGTCGGATGAGCAGGGCGGACAGGCCGAACGTCACGGCGTCGATCAGCAGCGCCAGCCGCGGGTGGAACGGGGCGATCGCGGCGCCGGCCAGATACCCGGTCACCTGGGCGGCCTGCCCGGTGGTGGTGTTCACGGCGAGGCCCACGACCAGGCGGTCCTTGGTCAGGATCAGCGGCAGCAGGGCCGCCTTCGCCGCCTGCCCCGGCGGACTGACCAGCGCGGTCAGGAAGAGCAGCACCAGGATGAGCTTGATGTCCGGCCGCTGGGGCAGCGCGACAAGCGCGATCAGCACCATCCGCACCAGGTCGCAGACGACCATGACCCTTCGGTACGGGTACCGGTCGGCGAGAGTGGACAGCAGGGTGCCGCCGAGAACCCACGGCACGTAGGTGAGGGCGAAGGTGGCGGCCGCGACGGCGACGGACTGGGTGCGTTCGTACACCATCGCCGTCACGGCGGCCTTGGCGAGGTAGTCACCGAACCACGACAGCGCACCGGCCGCGTATATCGCCCGGAACTCGCGGCTGGCGAAGACATCCGAGAATGTCGCCGGCCGGTCGTCCGGGGCGTGTACCTCGTCGGACACCGGGTTTCCTCCATCGTTCACGACGGCGGGGCGACGCTGCCAGACCTGGGGTCGACGGCTCTTGGCACGTGCAGGGGGGTGAAGCTTGTCCAGGATTCTGCCTGATCGGTCGAGTCTGCGCTAGGGCGAACAGCCAATGCGTCGACTAACCGACTGGACGATCGGACGATAACCGACTCGGCCCACCCGGCGGGAGGGGACGGCACCGGCAGAACTGGACACCGGCCGTTGCGGCCACCCGATCACCTCCGGCCGACCCGGCCGGTGAGCCGCGACCGGTGCCGCACCGGCGGGCGCCTCACCCGGCCCGGCGGCGCGGGCGGCTCAGGTGGGGCCTGCCTGCTCGGCCCCGCCGTTGCCCGGCCCTCCGGGCCGGGCGTACAGCCGGCTGGCCGCGATCTTCGCCGCCAGCCCCGAGGACTCCAGCGCCGCGGCCAGCCGGCGGCGCAGCTCGCGGACCACCGGGAACTGGGTCTCCGTGGAGGTCTTGGCCACCGTGCGCACCACCGCCCCATCCACGTTGATCTGTTCGACGCCGAGCACCTCCGGTGGCTCGATGAAGCTGTCGGCGTAGTCGGGGTCGGCGGCCAGCTCGGCTGCCGCCGTACGCAGCACCGCGGTGGCCTCCTCCACGCTGACGTACCCGATCGGCATGTCCACGACCACCATCGCCCAGCCCTGGCTCTTGTTGCCCACCCGGACGATCTCGCCGTTGCGCACGTGCCACAGCACGCCCTGGGCGTCGCGCAGCGTGGTGATCCGCAGCCCGACGCCCTCCACCACCCCGGTGGCCTCGCCGAAGTCCACGATGTCGCCGATGCCGTACTGATCCTCCAGCAGCATGAACAGCCCTGCCAGCAGGTCCTTGACCAGGCTCTGTGCGCCGAAGCCGAGCGCCACGCCGACGATGCCGGCGCTGGCCAGCAGCGGACCGAGGTTGAAGCCCAGCTCGCCCAGGACCAACAGCACGGCGATGGAGAAGACGCCCACCGTCACGAAGCTGCGCAGCACGGACCCGACGGCCTCGGCCCGCTGGCGCCGCCGCTCGGGCTGCAACGGGTTCGCCGGACCGCGGGTGGCGACCCGTTCGCGCAGCGGCCGCAGGATCGCCGGCACCGCGCTGGTCGACGTCGTGAGCACCAGGCGCCGGATCAGCCGGTGCAGCAGGAAGCGGGCCAGCAGGGCCAGTCCCAGGATCAGCAGGATCCGGGCCGGCTTGACGAGCAGGTAGAGGCTGCCCTCGGCGATCCACGGCACCTCGGTCAGCCGGTAGACCTGCTGGCACACGGCGTCGTCCTGGCAGAGCCGGCCGGGTTCGGGCCGGGGTGCGGCGGCGGTCGTACTGGTCACCGTGTCTTCGTACCGCACCGCCCGCCCGGCGCCCGCGGCGGCCCGACCGGCGGCCGACCGTCGACGGACCGTCGACCCCGCGCAGCCGCGGGCACCGGACGGCACGGGGCCGCGCAGATTAGCACGTGCATTCGGGTCGGCTATCAGGGACCATTGGCGCACGAGCGCCGGCCCCCCGGCGCTGGCCGCGGCCGGGCCCGGCCGCGGCCGCGGCGACCTTGACGGCGGCGGCGCCGAGCGCCTCCGGACCGGGAGGAGGACGGGCGGGATGCCTGACATACGACGCGCGGCGGGGTCCGCGTTGGTGCTCAACGCGACCTACGAGCCGCTGTGCGTCGTGTCCGTGCGCCGGGCCACCATCCTCGTGCTGTCCGCCAAGGCGGTGTGCGTCACCGATGGCGACGGCATCCTGCACAGCGCGCGCAGCTCCCTGCCGGTGCCGTCCGTGGTCCGACTGACCCGGTACGTGCGGGTGCCGTACCGGGCGCACGTGGGGCTCTCCCGGCGGGCCATCTTCGCCCGGGACGGCTGGCGGTGCGCCTACTGCCGGGGACCGGCGGAGACAGTCGACCACGTCCTGCCGCGCAGCCGGGGCGGCGGCCACGTCTGGGACAACGTGGTGGCCGCGTGCGCCCGCTGCAACCACACCAAGGGCGACCGCACCCTGGGCGAACTGGGCTGGCGACTGCACGCGGTGCCCACCGCGCCGCGCGGCGCCGCGTGGCGGGTGCTCGGGCACCGCACCCCGGATCCGCGGTGGGGCGACTGGCTCGACCTGCCGGAGACCGTGGAGGGCCGGGCCGCCTGATCGGCCCGGTGGGGTGGACCGCGCCGCCGGCCCCGGCCCGCCGGTCGGCGGCCCGCCACCCCGCCGGCCCCCGGCCCGCCGGTCAGGTGACCCGGCCGCGGTGCGTCGGGAACGCCTCGTAGGAGCCCGAGGCGAGGATGTCGCGCAGCCGGGCCAGGCCGGTGTGCACGTCGACGAACCGGGTGTAGAGCGGCGCCAGGCCCAGCCGCAGCCGGTCCGGCGTCCGGAAGTCCGGCACCACGCCGGCCGCCTTCAGGGCCTGGCACAGCTGCCAGGCCCGGGGGTGCTGCAGCGTGACATGGGCGCCCCGGCGCGCGTCGTCGCGCGGCGAGGCCAGCGCCACGCCGTGCGGCGCCAGCCAGGCGTCGCACAGCTCGATGGCGTAGGCGCCGAGCGCCGCGGCCTTGGCGGCGACCGCCTCGATGCCCGCCTCGGCGGTCAGCCGCGCACCCTCCAGGACCGCGTACCCGCCCAGCACGCCGGGCGTGCCGACCAGGAACCGGTCGATGGACTCCACCGGGTCGTAGTCCCGCGCCATGTCGAACTGTGCCCGCTGGCCGAACCAGCCCCACACCGGCTGGCGCAGCACCGCCTGCAGGTCCGTGCGCACGTACAGGAACGCCGGCGCCCCGGGCCCGGCGTTGAGGTGCTTGTACGTGCAGCCCACGGCCAGGTCGACGCCGGCCGCGGCCAGGTCCACCCGGACCGCCCCGGCCGAGTGGCTCAGGTCCCACAGCGTCAGCGCGCCGGCCGCGTGGGCCGCGGCGGTGATGCCCGGCAGGTCCGCGACCGCGCCCGAGCGGTACGCCACGTGCGACAGCGACACCAGCGCCACGTCCGGGTCCAGCGCGGCCCGCCCCGACCGCCGGGTCATCGTGACCGACGACGACAACTTCCCCACCGACCTGTACGTGCTGCAGGGCGTCGCCCGGGAGCGCGGCCTGACGCTGCGGGTCGTGCCCAGCGCGC
>DATMJT010000294.1:0-7447 GCA_035553735.1 Pilimelia sp. | reverse complement strand
CGAACCGGACCAGAACAACCCGATCGGCAACAACCCCGGCCCCCCGATCACCCTGGCCGACCAGAAGGCCTGGTACCTGGAGGTGGCCCGGCAGGCCCACGCCCGCGGCCTGTCGGTGGGGATGAAGAACGGCGTCGAGGTGACCGACCGCGACACGGTGGCCGCCTTCGACTGGAACCTCAACGAGGAGTGCTTCTACTTCGACGAATGTGACATTCTGGACCAGTTCGTCAAGGCCGGCAAGGCGGTGTTCACCACCGAGTACATCGACGGCTACTGGGACGGCAAGGGCTACGCCAACCCGAGCGCGCTGGCCCGCTCCGACCAGGTCTGCCCCAGCGCCCGTCGCCGCGGCTTCTCCACGCTCGTGAAGACGGAGGTCCCGGACGCGTCGTTCGTACGCTGCTGATCTGCCGCCTTCACCGGCGGTGACCGAGGCGTTAAGCTCGGGCCGGGCCGCTGGTTGCGAAGGATCCTCGGGTGAGGGCCTTTCGGGCGCCGAGCCCCGGGGCGCCCGCCCCGGGAGACGGCGTCCGTCGGTGCCGGCGGCCGGGAGGAGTCAGCAATGACAACTCATACGGCGGTGGCGAGCGACGCGGCGGTCCCGGCGCCCGAGGAGCCCGCTGCGGCGGGGCCGTTCGACCGGGCGCTGCGCACGGCCATCGCCGCCCGGGGGCTCAGCCTGGAGCGCCTGCACGCCCGGCTGCTGGAGCGCGGGCTGCGGGTCAGCATGGCCAGCCTGAGCAACTGGCAGCGGGGCAAGTGCCGCCCTGAGCGCGCCGAGTCGCTCGACGCCGTCCACGCCCTGGAGGAGATCCTGGGCGTGCCGCGCGACGGGCTGGTCGCCCTGCTGGGCCCGCCGCGCCCCCGGGGGCGATGGGTCGGGCGCATCCCGGGGGCGATGAGCTTCCGGGACGTGACCCAGATCCACGACAGCATCGACCTCCTGCTGAACAAGATCGAGCGGCCAGCCGACGGGCGGTTGCGCTGGCGCAGCGTGGACGAGTGCCTCACGGTCGGCGAGGACCGCGCGGAGCGCTCCATCCGGACCAGGATCGTCTTCGAGGCGTTGGTCGACGGCGTCGACCGGCACGTCGCCCTGCACCACAACGACCTCGGGGTGGTGCCCGACGTGCGGCGGGCGTCCTGGTGTCGGATGGGCCGGATCGGGGTCGACGAGTCGACCGGGGTGTGCGCGATGGAGTTGCTGTTCGACCACCCGCTGCGCCGCGGCGAGACCTACGTGGTGGAGTACGAGTTCGGGCACTCCACGCAGGCGCCGCTGGCCACCATGTACCAGCGGTACTTCCGCTTCCCGACCCACGACTACCTGCTCCAGGTGCGCTTCGACCCGGGCGCCGTACCGGCGCGCATCCACCAGACCTGGCAGCGCAACGCGCACAGCCCGCGGCTGGACGTGCGGGAGCTACGCCCCAGCCACTGGCAGGCGGTTCACCTGGCGGCCCGCAATGTGGCACCCGGCGTGCACGGCATCCGCTGGGAGTGGGGCTGACCGCCCGGTTTGGCCGCTTCGCCAGGTGATAACCCCCACCTGGCGGGTATCCCCCGGGCCATGAACCTGTCGACGCTGCTGCGGGGCCTCTACGACCAGCCGGGACCCTGGGCCTCGGTCTACCTGGACGCCTCGCACGACACCGAAGATGCCGCCGCCGCCGCGGGACTGCGCTGGCGGGCCCTGCGGGAGCGCCTCACCGACCAGGGCGCGGACCCGGCGACCGTCGAGGCACTGGAGGCGGCCGTACTTGATCCGCCCCGGCGCCCCGGACGGGTCGGCCTGGCGCTGTTCGCCGCGGGGGGCGAACTGCGACTCTCCGTGCCGCTCGCCGCGCCGCCGCGCGCGGAGCTGGCCACCTGGGCGCCGCTGCCGCACGTCATGCCGCTGGTCGCCCAGCGCGGCCAGGAGGTGCCGTGGCTGCGGGTGGTGGCCGATCGGCTGGGAGCCGACCTGGAGGGGGTCACCATGGGCGGGGTGCCCCGACATCAGGAGATCACGGGCGGACAGCGGCACCCCATCCACAAGGCCAGCGCGGGCGGCTGGTCGGAGCTGCGGTTCCAGCACGCGGTCGAGGAGAGCTGGCGCCGCAACGCCGGTGACACGGCGGCGGCCGCCGCCGACCTGGCCGACGAGATCGGCGCGGAGGTGCTGGTCGTCGCGGGTGACGTCCGGGCCGTCACGCTGCTGGTCGACCAGCTGCCGGAGCGGTGGCGCGACCGCGTGGTGCGCACCGACGCCGGCTCCCGCGCGGCCGGGGCCGACCCCGGCCAGCTGGACGACGTGACGATCCAGGCCATCGCCGAGGTGGCCGCACGGCACACCGAGGACGCCCTGGACCGCTACCGTCAGCAGTACGGCAACGGCGCCGCGGCCGGCACCGGGCTGGCCGCGGTCGTCGCCGCCCTCCAGCGCGGGCAGGTGGACACGGTGCTGATGGTGGACGACGCGTCCGCCGCGGAGGAGCTGTGGATCGGACCGGAGCCCACCCAGCTCGCGCTGACCGCCGACGAGCTGCGGGCCATGGGGGTCGCGCAGCCGCAGCGGGTGCGGGCCGACGCGGCGCTGCTGCGCGCGGTCACCGGCACGGACGCGGCGCTGGTGCTGGTGGGGCCGGGCGAGGCGCCGCTGGAGGGCGGCGTCGGCGCGCTGCTGCGCTACGCCGACGCGGGCACCCGGCGCCGCTGACCGACCACCGCCGGCCGGGCCCGGCGCGGCGATCCCCGCGCCGGGCCGGCACCGGCACCCGGCGGGCCGGCGCGGGCGGCCGCCGGGATCCGACGACTGAGGAGGCACTGCGATGACCGACCCAATGGCAGCCGACGCCGTACCGCAACCGGTGGACGCCCCGATGGACGAGCCGGATCCCGAGCGGATGGTCTTCCGCACGGGCGCGGAGCAGCCCTGGGAGCCGGAGGACCTGGCCGCGGCCAAGGGCCTGGATCCGACGCCCGCCAACATCGAGCGGTGCCGCCGTGAGCTGGCCGAGCTGGGCCCGGCGGCGATCGAGCGGGTGGTGCCGTAGCAGCCGCCCGCCTGCGGCCGGCGGCTGGCCAGCCCCGCGGGCCCGGAACGGCCGGCACGGGACCGGACCGGTCAACCAGCGGGCCGCGAGTCGGGCGACGGCGACGGCGACGGGACCAGCGCGTCCAAATCCAGCTCCAGCGGCACGTCGTGGGCGTCGACCGCGGCCCGCACGGGGGTGACGCAGGCGTAGCCCTCGGCCAGGAAGGCCAGGTCGGTGCCCGGCCGCAGGCGGGCACCGTTCTCCTCGATCGCCGTACGCACGTAGCCCTCGCCGCTCTCCGCCAGAGCCATCTGCACCTGGCCGAAGGCGGCCAGCGTGCCCCGCCGCACGCCGCGCAGTCGCGGCCACGGCACGTCCGGGACGTTGAGGTTCAGCACCGTACCCGCGGGCGCGGCCGCCACGGCCGGCAACAGGGCGACCGCGAGCCGGGCGGCCGTGTCCCAGTGCCGGCTCTCGTCGTCCACCTCGTCCAGCGCGGCGATCGCCGCGCCGCCGCTACTGGCCGAGGCGGCGGCCGGGGACAGCACGTCGAGGGAGACGGCCAGGCACCGATGCCCGCCGTTGGCGGCGGTGAACGCCGCCCCGACCGTCCCGGAGTGCAGCACCGCGTGACCGGCGTTGGCCCCCCGGTTGATGCCGGACAGCACCACGTCCGGGGCGGCGCCGAACGCGCCCAGCGTGGCCAGCAGCGCGATGTAGGCGGGCGACGCCTCCACCGCGTACGCCGTCACCTGCGGCAGCTCCGCGAACTGTCGCCGCTCGACCACGACCCGGCCATCGGCCGCCACCGCCGTGAGTGCGGCGCTGCTGCCGCTGGCCTCCGCCATGGGCGCCGCCACGGTCACCTCGTGGCCGGCGTCCGCGCTGGCCGCGGCGAGCCGCCGCAGTCCGGGCGCGGCGATCCCGTCGTCATTGGTGATCAACACCCGCATGGTCGCTCCTTCACCGTGGCGGCGGGTCAGCCCTGGTACGGGCAGAGCCGGACCCGGGCAGCCATTTCGGCGATCAGCTCGGCCTGCCCCGTGCCCAGGCCGTGCCGGGTGATGTTGACGGCTCCGGCGGCCGCGCCGGTCCGTACGGCCTCCCGCAGGTCCCCGCCGCGGGCCAGGACCGCGGCCACGCCGGCGGTCATCGAGTCCCCGGCCCCGCGGTGCTCGGCCACCCGCAGGGTGGGCGCCGACACCTCGAAGACCTCGTCCTCCAGCAGGGCCAGCGCCGGCTCTCCCGCCCTGCTGATGAGCACCGACTCGGCGCCCTCGGCGCGCAGCCGGCGCAGCGCGGCCACCAGCTCCGGGACGGTGTCGTCGGCGGCCCGTCCGTCGGCGAGCAGCTCCTCGTGGCTCACTTTCAGGAAGTGCACGCCGCCGTCGAGCACGGCGGCGAGATGCTCACCGGACAGGTCGGCGACCACCCGGGCGCCGTTGGCGGACAGGTCGGCGGCCAGCCGGCGGTAGATCTCCGGCGGCACGACCGACGGGTGCATCGGCCCGCTCAGCACGCTCACCCCGGCGCGCAGCCCCTCCACCAGCGCCAGGCCGTACAGCTCGTCCAGCTCGTGGCGGGTCAACGGGGCGCCCGGGGAGTCGGCGATCTCGGACCGGTCCCCGGTGCGGCGGTCGTGCACGTACCAGCCGGCATCGGACTGTCGGTGCACCGCCCGCAGGTTCATCCGCTCAAGCTTGATCAGGTGTTCGAGTACGTCGCCGGTCTCGCCGCCGAGCGTCGCGCACACGGTCACGGGCACGCCGAGCACGGTGAGCATCCGGGCCTCCCAGATGCCCTGGCTCCCGGCGTGCAGGTGGAGTTCGTCGGCCTCCCCGGGCCGCTCCATGGTGATCGTCAACACCGGCACCGGCGCGAACACCATCGCGTGGTCACCCACCTACCTGCCACCTCTCCTCCGAGCTGGGCCCGGCCCGGTGAGCCCGGCCTACTGCTACCCCGGCTGGGACCGCGCACACCGGGACGTCGTGGCCGGCGCGGGAGCACCGTCCGGCTGTCGGCGCGGCGCCGTCAGCGCACCCCGGCGGCGTCGAGCAGCCGGACCGCGTCCGCCGCAGCCTCGGCGTCCACGAGCACGTCGTAGCTCGCGGCCCGCATGCCCGCGGTCGACGAGAACGCCCGCCGCCCGCCGGTGGGCGCGTGCCGACGAGGCCGAACAGTCCGCCCAGGATGGCGCCGAACACCGCGCCCTCGGAAAAACGGCCGAGTCATCACGGGACCACTCCTTCGTACCGGGCTGTCGCGTTTCTCCTTCCCGGTTTGTCCCGCACCCATGCGCCATGGCGGCGGCTCGCCGCACCCACGGGCGGGCGCGCCGGGCCGGCGGGCGCGAACGCCAGCCGGCCCGGTCGATGACGCGGTGGACCTACGTGCCGTCCGCTTGCCGGCTGCGTAGGGTCCGCACCCACGAGTGCGCCGTGTGGCGGGGGACACCGTAGTGCGCGGCGACGGCGCCGGCACTGCCCGTCCGCGCCCACACCCGGGCGAGATCCTCCGGGGCCCGGCGGTAGGGCCGACCACCGGCGCCGGACTGCGCGGCCGAAGTGGCCCGGACGGCCGGCGCGCCGCGGGCGGCCTTCTTCGCGCCGCTCGCCCCGCGGACCTCGCCGGTGGTGGTGGCCTTGGCGCCCGCGACCCTGGTCCCCGCGGCCTTGGCACCGGTGGCCCTGGCGGCCCCGGCCCTGCGCGCGGTCGCCTTGGCCGGTGCGGCCTTCGCGCCTGAGACCTTCGCCCCCACGACCTTCGCACCGGACGACCGGGCACCCGCCGCCTTGCCACCCGCCGCCTTCGCAGCCGTCGCCTTGCCACCCGCGGCCTTCGCACCCGCCGCTCTCCCCTTCGCGGTCTTGCCAACCGCGGCCTTGGCCGTCCGGCTCCGCGTGCCGGCCGCCGCACGGGGGCGATCAGACGTTCCCGACCGCCGCGCCGCCGTCGCGGTCGGCGCCTCGGCCGGCTGGTCGATCGACTCCACTTCGGTGGCACCGAGGTGGTCCTCGGGAGCCTCCGCCGGGCCGGCGTTCGCGGACCCGCCACCGGGCGTCGACGCGTCGGCCACCGGGGCCTCGCCCGCCGGCATCTCGCCGACGGGCGCACATTCCCCTCCCTCGCCGGTGCCCGTGCCCGTGCCCGTGCCCGTGCCGATGATGTCAGTAGCGCCGCCGCTCTCGGCGCCGCCGGCGGTTTCGGCGTCACCGGCGTTCCGTGCGGGCCCGGTCGCCTGCTCCGGAACCGACGTCCCGGAGGTCGTGGGCGCCGGTATGCCGGCGGCCGGCGCGGAAGCCGCCATGATGGCCGGTACGCCGGCCGGGGTCACCGCCCGCAGGAGCTGGTCGAGGTCCACGACAGGAAGCTGGCCGGCGCTGAGCCCTGCTCCCTGTGCCGCCCGGACGTGCAGATCAGTGATGCGCGCCTCGCCGCCGTCGACCTCGACACGCACGGTGGTGGTCGCCTGGGATGAGTCGTCTGGCGCGATCGTGATGGTGTAGCCCACCGAACCGATCCCTTCAATGGATGCGCTGCCGCCGCAACGCGCTCCCCCGCGCCACCCGAAACAGCCGGAACGCCGGCGGCGGCGTAATGATGTTGGCAGCTCAAGTTACCTCCAAGTACTTCGGCACGGCCAGCCGGCCCGGCGGCGGCGGCGCGCCGGGCGGGGTTTCCCGCCGTGCGGCGGGATTCGGCACCGCCCGTTTCGCCCTGGCCGGGGGCTCAGCGTGACGAGCTCGGCAGGCGTACCACGAACGTCGAACCATGTGGCTGTCGGGGTTCGTAGTGGACACTGCCGCCGTTGACCAGGGTGAGCTGGCGCACGATGTAGAGGCCAAGGCCGGTCCCCTGCGCCACGCCGTTGGCGGCCCGGGTGAAGCGGTCGAAGATCTGCGGCACGAACTCCTGTGGTACGCCGCGGCCGTGGTCGCTCACCCGGATCTCCACGGTGCGCGGCGCCGTGGCGACGGTGACCTGGACCGGCCGTGCCCCGTACTTGAACGCGTTTCCGATGAGGTTGGTGAGGATCTGCCGCAGGTGTCCGGGATCGACCTGCGCGTACGCCTCCACCGGCTGGTCGACCTCGACGTCGTCGACAGATATGGCCAATGTGGAGAGTGAGGCCCGCAGGCTCTCGGACACCGCCACGCGGGCGGGACGGGTCGGCATGACTCCGGCGTCGGACTGGGCCATCACCAACACGTCCTCGACGAGTTGCTGGAGCTGGCGCGCCGCGGCGTGGGTGCGCTCCAGCGCCCGGCGCTGTTGCCCGGAGTCCGGGTCCTTGTCGTCGGCCAGCATTTCCGTGTAGCCGATGATGGTGGTCAGCGGCTGGCGCAGATCGTGGGAGAGCATGGCGATCAGGTCCGTGGCGAGCTGGTTGGCCGCCCGCAGCCGGGAGTTCACCCGCTCCAGGC
>DATMJT010000293.1:0-10546 GCA_035553735.1 Pilimelia sp. | reverse complement strand
GTGGTCTCCTGCCGCTGCACATAGGTCTCGGCGTGGTGGTCGTGCTCGGCGCTGCGCTGCGCGGCCGGTGCCGCCGCGGTCGGCGCGGACGCCGGCCCCGGCGGCGACGTGGCCATCAGCCGGTCGGCGTTGGCCACCGCCTCCCGCTCGAACCGGTCGGACGGGTCGCTGATCCTGACCCCGCCCCCGGCGTCGGTGCCGTCCACCGGGCCGCTGCGCTGCTGCACCACGTGGGTCAGCTCGTGGGCCAGCATGTGCCGGCCCCGGTCGGAGGCCGGGTCGTACTGGTCGCGCTGGAAGACGATGTTCGACCCGACCGTGTACGCGTGCGCGTTGACCGACCGGGCGGACTCGTGCGCCGCGGCGTCGGTGTGCACACGCACGTCGCCGAAGTCGGTGCCGAACCGGGCCTCCATGTCCGCGCGCAGCTCTGCGGGAAGCGGCGCGCCGCCGCCGGAGTTCACGACCCGGTGCACCGGGGAGCGCTCCGCCGGGTCGACCAGCTCGCTGGCCGCGGCGTTGCCCGCGGCGCGTTGCAGGCCGAGCATCCCCTCGGCGCCCAGCACGTCGGTCCGGCCGGCGACCGCCGCGCGGTGCAACAGCGACTCGTGCTCCGGGTCGGCCGCGGCGACGCGGTCCCCCGGAGGCCGCACCGACCCGTCGTCGAACTCGCGGTGTCCACGCATGGCAAACCCTCCTCGTGCCGACCCCTCCACGGTCCGGCCGGTGCGTCCCGGTGGCCAGGGCGGCCCGTCCGGTCGAAGGTGCGGCGCCGGTTGCCCGTTCGGGCAGCGGCGGCGCGATCCACCGACACGGGGCGCAGGGGCCGCCGCCGTCAGCACGCCCACTCCAGGTACGGCCCGAACTCGCTCTCCAGGGTGAGCCGGCCGAGCTTGCGGTACTCCCGGCCGACGGCGCCCACAAGTTCCGCCATGCCGACCGGCCGTCCCGCCTCCGCGGCCAGATACGCGGCGGTGACCGCGCCGGAGCGGATGTGCCCGCCGGACAGCTCGAACGCCGCCGCGAGGAAGTCCAGGTCCACGTCCCGCCCGCGGGGCACGTGCGGGCCCAGGCAGCGGTCCCACAGCGCCCGGCGGGCCGCCTCGTCCGGCACGGGGAAGTCCACCACGACGTCGAGCCGGCGGGTGAACGCCTCGTCCAGGTTCGCCCGCAGGTTGGTGGCGAGCACCGCCAGTCCGTCGAAGGTCTCCATCCGCTGGAGCAGGTACGCGCTCTCGATGTTGGCGTACCGGTCGTGCGCGTCGCGCACCTCCGAGCGCTTGCCGAAGATGGCGTCGGCCTCGTCGAACAGCAGCACCGCGTTCACCCCGGCGGCCTCGCCGAAGATGCGCTCCAGGTTCTTCTCGGTCTCGCCGACGTACTTGTCCACCACGGTGGCGAGGTTGACCGTGTACAGGTCCAGGCCCAGCGAGCCCGCCACCACCTCGGCCGACATGGTCTTGCCGGTGCCGGAGTCCCCGGCGAACAGGGCGGTCACCCCGCGACCCCGCCCGCCGCCGGGCCGCATCCGCCACTCGGCCAGCACCCGCTCCCGGTGGCGCGCCCGACCGGCCAGCTCGTGCAGTTGCGCCAGCACCGGCCCGGGCAACACCAGGTCCTCCCAGCCCACCTGGGGCACGACGCGCCGGGCGAGCCGGCCCAGGCCGGCGGCGTTCTGGCTGCGTGCGCCGGCGCGCAGGTGCGCCTCGCTCACCGGGTCGCCAGTGGCGGCCGCGTGCACCAGGGCCGCCTCGGCAGCGCGGCGGATCGCCGGGGCGCCGAGTACGAAGTGGGCGGTGGCGGCCGCCGGGTCCGCGCCCGGCGCCAGCCGACCGGCCAGGGCCTCCCGCCAGGCGGCGGCGCGCTGGTCGGGCGACAACGGCCCGGCGTCCAGCTGCAGCGGCATCCGGCAGCTCCAGTCCGGGTCCCAGCCGACGGTGCCGTACGCCAGCACGGGCACCGGGCCCAGGACCAACCGCCGCCACACCACCGCCGGCTCACCGCCGTCGATCGGGCCGAGCACCACGCCGGCCCCGCGCAGCAGCGCCTCCCGCACGGCCGCGGTCGCCACCTCCGCCGGATCGGGGTGCGTGGCCAGCCGGCGGGCGTCGACGGCCAGGGCGGCGCGCCCGGTGCCGGCCAGCGCCGCGGCGGCCAGCGCCAGGCCGCTGCCGCCGGGCTGTTCGCGCAGGTACGCCAGGTGCGTCCCGCCGTCGCGCAGGGCCCGGGCGAGCCGCGCGCCGCCCGGGACCGCTGCCGCCGCGCCGCCCGGGACCGCCTCGGCCGCGCCGGCCGGCGACCCGCCGGGTGCCCCGGCGACGAGCTCGGCGACCCCGGCCAACAGCGGCTCGGGCGGGTCCGCGCCGAGCAGGTGGGCGCTGACCCGGTCCGGCACCCGCAGCGACCGGGACAGCACCGGGCGTTCCTCGTCCGCCACCCGGACCAGTCCCAGGTCGACCAGGGGTGCCCCGGCCGCCAGCCGTACCCGGGCCGCGGCGGCGGCCTCAGGCAGACCGCACAGGCGCAGCGCCAGTCCCACCGTCGCGCGGCGCCGGGTCACGTCGTCGTTGAGGTACCCGTAGAACTGCTCGAACCGGCTGTCCACGTCCGGGGCCAGCGCCACCAGCAGCAGCGAGACGTCCAGGGTGGTCAGTCCCGCGGCCGCCGCGAGTGCACCCAGCCGGTCGGCCCCGGACGCCGCGGCGAGCTGGCCCGGCCGGTCGGCGGCCGCGGCGTCCGGGGCCGACCAGTGGGCGAGCGGATCGCGCCGGGTGTCCAACAGCGCGTCCAGCAGGTCGTCGGACAGGTACAGCCCGCGGAACGGGTCGTCGGGCTGCGGGTCGGCGTGCCGGCGGGCGGCCACCGCGGCACGCACCGCCGCCTCCAGCCCGCGCAGGCGGTGCAGCAGCGCCGCGGCGTGGTGCCCCGCCCACCGGTCGGGTCCGGCGGCCGGCACGCCCGGGGGGCCGGCACGGTCCGTCGTCGCGTCCACCGGGTCAGGCTCGCGGACGCCGGCGCATGTCCACCCCGCCCCGGTCGCCCCCGGCTCGGTCGTCCGGGCCGGCGCCGTCGTGGTCCGCGTCGCGGCGCGGGAGGCGGCGGCGGTGGGTGACCGGGTCGTCGGCAACGCCGTCGGTCCGGTCGACGACCTCCACGGCGGCTCCCTCCCGCACCGGCGGCCCCACCGGGATCGGTTTGCCAGCCGCCACCGGGACGCTGACCACCACGTCGAGGGAGGGCTTCAGCTCGCCGCCGAGCGCCGTCCACACGTCCGCGAACGCCCGGTCCTCCGGCGGCGGCAGCGCCACGGTCATTGGCAGGGGCAGGCCCAGCCGCGCCACCGACCCGGTGAGCAGGCCCGGCGGGACGGCGTCGTAGTCGAGCGTGGCCAGCAGCAGCGCGGCGAGAAGCCGGTGCTCGTCCTCCGGCCGCTGGGTCCACGCGGTGACCAGATAGGACAGTTTGATGTAGCGCGGCGGGACCACCCGTGACCGGACCAGGCCCCGCTCGTCGTACTCGTTGATCAGTCCGCGCGAGCGCCGCCGCAAATCCTCCCGGATGTCGTAGAGGTAGACGTTGACGGTCGGGGCGTTGCGTCGGGCGGCCCATTCCTTGGTGGGCGCTTCGAACACCACGTCGACCGCCGCCGAGCTCAGTGCCTCGTCCCGCACCAGCCGGCGCAGCGCCTCGTCGACTTCGTGGATCATGGCTACCTCCGGGCACCGAACAGGGGCGGGGCGAGGTGGCGCGGCACGACGAGGAACGCCCGCTCGGAGCGGACCGCGGCGAACCGGCGACCGCTGACCAGCTCCGCCCGCAGCATCCGGGGGCCGAGCGGGTCCTTGCGCATGATCAGCTTGTGGGTGCGGAAGGTGCCGTCCGGTCCCACGACCACCGTGTCGGGCGTGGCCGTGATGCCCTTCTCCCAGGTCAGCCGGACCACCGCCCCGGGTGGGAAGTCCGTGCCCACCGCCCGGGTGACGAAGCCCGGCGGGCCGATGGCCGGGGTGACCGTCAGGGTGGGCTGCCGCACCACCAGCGGCATGCTGGTCTGCCGGGTGATCGGTGGGCGGTCGGTGCCCACCATCGCGGTCACCCGGCCGGTGACCGCCCCGACGACCGCGGCACGGGCCGCCAGCGCGATGGTCACGGTGGTCTGGTCGCCCACCCCCAGGGTGCCCAGCCGGCACACGAGCGCCGCCGTGTCGCACCGGGGGTCGGCCCGCGACGGCGGGGCCAGCTCGGCCGGCAGCGTGGGGCTGAGGAACACGTTGGTGGCCGCTCGCGGCGAGGTGTTGCGGACCACGAACGTCACCACGATGTCCTCGCCCCCGACATACGCCGGCTGGCCGGCGACCGATCCCGTCACGGCCAGGTCCCGCTCCGGAAGCACCTGGTACGCCGGCTGGGCCGCCCCGCCGACCGTGTGGACGACCACCGTGGCCGGTCCACCGCCGGCGGGTACGGTCAGCAGCGTCGGTGACGCGTCGTCCTCGGCGCGGGTCACCGCGATGCCGGCGCCGTCCGGCGACCACGCCGGGTCGGCCAGGTCGCGGTCCCCCTGGTCGGCCGGGGACACCGGGGTCCGGGGACGCCCGCCGTCGGCGTCCACCACGCAGAGCCCGGCCCGCGGTCCGGCGCTGTCGGTGAAGGCCAGCGCGGCGCCGTCCGGCGACCAGGCCGGCGCCCGGTCACCCGGGTCGTCGCCCCGCGTCCCGCGCGCCCGGCACGGCGCGTCAACCCGGGCGCTGAGGTCGTGCTGGTCGTCGAAGGTCACGGTTTCGGGGCCGGTCGCGGCGATCCGGGCCACCCAGATCCGCCGGCCCTCGGCCGCCGGGTCCGTTACCGTGATCACCGCGATGTCCCGCCCGGGCGGACCGCCGCGCACCGACGCGGTGCAGCTCACCACCGTCTGTCCAACCGGGAACACCGACCCCGACGGCGGGGTGCACACCGGGGTCGGTAGGGGCTGCCCGTCCGGCGTGGTGGCCGTGGCCTGGTAGGTCACCCGGGCTCCGTCCGGACCGGTGGCCCGGACCGTGACGTCGTCGACCCGCACGAGCGGCAGGTCCGGCGCGGTGACCCGGATGGTGATCTCCTGGCGGACCTCCCCCGGTGCCACGGGGGAGCCGACGTCGAAGCCGACGGTGCACCGCAGCACGGTTCCGGGCGCCGCCCCGGCGGCCACGCGGATCCGTTCGGTGAAGCGGGCCCGTTGGCCCGAGACCACCTCGGCAGCGGCCGGCTCGAAGGCCACGTCCAGCCCGTCGTCGCAGCGGTCGACGGTGGGGGTGACCGTGACCCGGGTGCTGGTGATGCCGTCGACGACGGCACGGGCGACCTCGTCGTCCCGGGTGGTCGCGGTCACCACGCCGCCGGTGGCCTGGGCGATCTCGGTGGCCTCGCCGACCTGGTCGGGGTCGGCCGGATCGTCCCAGTCCAGCCCCAGTTCGCCCTGGCCCTGGACCGGCACGGCGACCAGTCGGGCCCGGAGAGTCTGCATCAGCTCGATCACCTCCTGTTGGGTGACCGGCTCGGAGCTGGCGCCTGGCGGGTGCCGGGTGTTGCCCTGGCTGGGGGCGTCACCGATCAGCACCACGATCGGGCTGCTGCCCGGGCGCAGGTCCACCCGGTGCGCGTCGTCGCCCTGGAACGCCTGGACGATGGCGTTGTACCAACCTTCGGTTCCGCCGTTCTGCGCCTGTAGAGGTTGCAGCGCGTCGGCCAGCCGCTGGTCCGCGCCGTCGCCGCCGATCAGGCCGCTCAGTCGCCGGTAGTACCGGCCTGCCGCGATCTCGCCCGCCTCGTGCGCCCCGTACGCGATCAGCGCGAAGCGGGCGTTGGGCTGGCTGCTCTGCACGCGGCGCACCACCTCGACGATGGTGGTCTTCAGCCCGTCGATGACGCCGCCCATGGAGGCGGTGCTGTCGATGAAGAACACGATCTCCGGGGTGGCCGGGATCTCCGGGGTGAGGACGGTCTTGGCCTGGTCTAATGCGCGGCCGGGGGGCAGCGGCTGGTCCACCCGTGGCGGCTCCACCCGGGAGAAGCGTTCGGCGGTCCGCCGCGCCACGGCGAGCCGGTCGCCGCTCGGGGACCAGGCCGGCTGCTCGTCGTCGCCGTACAGGTGCGCGGGCACGGGCAGCTCGCCGACGAGGGCGGCGTCGGCCGCCCGGACGACCAGGACCCGGGACGCCGGCCGACCGTCGACCGCCGCCGCGGCCACGTCACCGCCGCCGGTGTCCGCACCGCCCGCGGCGGGGTGCCGGGCGAACGCCAGCATCGTGCCGTCCGGCGACCACGTGGGGTCGGTGTCGCGGTCCCCGGGCTGGGTCCCCGGCGGGGCGAGGACCCGCGGATTGGCGCCGTCCGCGTCCGCCACCACGATCCGTTCCCCGCCACCGGGCTGCGCGGCGCTGTACGCCAGGAGCCGGCCGTCGGCGGTGTAGGCCGGTCCGTTCTCGTCCAGGTCGGGACGGGCGGTGCGGTCACGACGGTCACCGCCGGTGGCATCGGCGCTCCACACGTCCGTGGTGTCGTGCACGGCCACCGAGGTGTGGACCACCTGCGCACCGCGCCAGGTGGGCTCGCGCTCGGCACGGGTGGCGCTCGCGGCGACCGGAGTGACGGCTCCGCCGTCCACGACGTACACGTCGCCGGCCGGGTCCGCCCGGACGCTGACGAAGGCCAGCCGCCGGCCGTCCGGTGCCCACGCGGCCTCGGCCGAGTCGTACCCGGACGGCACGGCGCGGGTCACCGGGCCGCCGGTCACGGCCATGGTCACCACGTCGCTCAGGGGCGCGGCGGCGGGCGACGGCGGGGCCGGTGCCGCTGGTGCGGTCGACGCTGCCGCTGGTGGGGTGGACCGTGCCGGGACCGGAGCGGATGGGCTTGGGGCCCGGGTCGGAGCGGGTGTGCTCGGGGCCCCGGTCGGAGCGGGTGCGCTCGGGGCCCCGGTCGGAGCGGGTGCGCTCGGGACCGGCGCCGGGGCGTCGGGGGCTGGCCCCGCCGGTGACCGGAAGCGGGTGGTGGTGAACGCCAGCAGCCGCCCGTCCGGCGACCAGGCCGGTTGCGTGTCGGCCCCCGGATGGTCGGTGAGCCGGCGCGGCGCACCGCCACCGGCCGGGACGGTGTAGACATCGCCGGCCGGGTCGTCGCGGGTGCTGCTGAACGCCAGGGTCCGCCCGTCCGGCGACCAGGTCGGCCAGGTGTCGGCGCCCGGGTGGTCGGTGAGCTGGCGCGGCGCACCGCCGGACACGTCCAGCACCCAGATGTCGTCGTTGCCGGCGCGGTCCGAGGTGAACGCCACCCGGCGGCCGTCGGGGGACACCGCCGGGTGCCGCTCCATCGCGGGGTCGTCCGTCAGCCGGGTCGGTGGTCGCCCGGGGGCCAGCAGGAACAGGTCGCCGTCGAGGTGTGCCCCGCCGGGAGCGGCCCGGCGGCTCACCCACACCACCACGTCGGCCCGGGCGTCGGCGTCGAAGTCCGCGTCACCGGCGGCCGCGCCCAGGACCGGTTCGCCGCGTCCGCCTGGCACCGCCGCCACGAGCGTGGGACGGTCGCGGCTGACGTATCCGAGCCGGAACGACGCCGGGTCCGGCGCGGCCGCCGTCGGTGCCGGCGGCCGGACCGACTCGGCGCCGCCTTGGCGCCGCGCCGGCTCCGACGCCGGCGCGGCGGCCGAGATGGCCACCAACGTCGCCAGCGCGGCCGTCACCGCCCTCGGGTCAGCCCTGCGCACGGCACCTCCCCTCCCGCCGCGGCCACGGCACGGGCCGCGGTTGTCCCGGTCCGCCGCGCTCCACGGTGCGCGTGTTCGCCGGGCGCCGTACCGGTTCCCCGTGCCGGCGTGCGGGCAGCGTCGGCTGCCCGCACGGGCAGCGCGTTCAGATCAGCCCGTTGCGCAGGGCGTACGCCACCGCGTGGGAGCGGTTGCGAAGGTGGAACCGGCTGGTGATGTCGTGCAGCAGGTTCTTGATGGTCCGCTGCGAGTAGGCCAGCTTCTCGGCGATCTCCGCCGTGTCGAGTCCGTCCGCGACCAGCCGCAGCACCTCCTTCTCCCGCTCCGCCAGGCCGGCGAAGGTCAACCCCCGGGGCGCCAGCACGTTGCGTTGGAGGACGCCCACCTGGTTGAGCAGCCGGCCGAGCAGGTCCGGCGGCACGGACCCGTCCCCGGCGGCCGCCGACCTCACCACCGACACCAGCCGCTCCGGACTGGCCTCCGACCGGCGCACGAGCCCGGCCACACCGACCCCCACCGCCGCGACCAGCCCGGCGTCGTCGATGTGGGTGGCCACCAGGACCAGCTGCGACATGCCCCGCGCGCGGAGCATCCGAAGCATGCCCAGCGTCTGCTCCCCCACGTCGTCGGCCACCACCACGGCGACCGCCGCGCGCGTCGGCTCCTCGTCCTCCAGCACGAGCACCTCAGGCCGGGGGCGAAGTTGGCTCGCCACACCCGCGCGGGAGATCATGTCGGTGGCATACAGGTATACGGGTATCCGACCCATCGATGTGTCCCCTTACCAGCAGGTCCCATCCCCACAGAACTGCCAGCAGCATGACGGGGGTTACCAAGCGTGTAGTCAATGTGGGCTCAACGTGCGCGGCAAAGTGCCCGATCGTCCTCCCGTCCGGCGTGCCGCGCCGCGGCGCGCCGGGCCTAGCGTGCCAGCATGAGCACCGTTGCGAGCCTGGATGAGCCCGAGGTTGGGGTAGTCCCCGGCGATGAGGCCAGCTGCCGGCTGCGGATCCGCAACGACGGCACGATCGTCGAGTCGTACACCGTGGAGGTCCTGGGCGACGCGGCCGGCTGGACGACCGCCGAGCCGGCCACGCTGTCCATATACCCGGGTACGGACGAGCACGTGACGGTGCGGTTCCGGCCACCCCGCTCCGCGCTGGTCCCCGCCGGAGAGGTGCCCTTCGCGGTGCGGGTCACCCCGGTCGAGCACCCGGTGGAGCCGGTCGTCCCCGAGGGCGTCGTGCGGGTCCTGGCGTTCGTCGACACCAGCGCCGAACTCACGCCCCGCACCTCCACCGGCAGGTTCCGCGGCGGTCACGAGGTGGCCGTCGACAACCGGGGCAACGTGCCGCTCACGGCGCGGCTCGGCGGCGTCGACCGGGACCGCCAGGTGGCCGTGTCCGTACGGCCGGCAACGCTCGTCGTGGGCCCCGGCGAGGCTGCGTTCGCCTCCGTCACCACGCGTCCCCGGCGGCTGCGCTGGCGGGGGCAGCCGGCCACGCACTCGTTCCAGGTCAGGGTGGAGTCGGACCACTCCGAGCCTGTGCTCCTGGACGGCACCACCGTCCAGATCCCGATCGTGCCGCGCGGCGTCACCCGGCTCCTCGTCGCCACGCTGGCACTGCTCCTGGTCGCCGCCGGCCTCTGGTTCGGCGTGCTGCGTCCGGCGGTGCGCTCCACGGCTCGCGAGGCCGCCACCGCCCGCATGGCCCCGGCCATGCAGCAGGTCGAGGAAGCCAAGACGGCGGCCGAGCAGGCCGCGGAGCAGGCGGTCCGGGTTGCCGGCGGCGGCACGCCGAGCCCGACGCCCCCGGCCCCCACCCGAAGTGCGTCGCCGAGGCCGACCACATCGCCGAGGCCGACCGCATCGCGGACACCGAGCTCAGCGCCGGCCCCGACCTCGCCGCCGGCCCCGACGTCGCCGCCGACAGCGCCGGCACCGCCGCCGGCGGGCATCCCTCCGGGCGCCACCTCGTTGGTCCGGCGGTTGCAGACCACCAGCCAGCGGGGGGCGTCCGCCACCGACCGGTACGCCGTCCCCGCCGGACAGGTCTTCGTTCTGACGGACATCTTCCTGCAGAACCCGCAGGGCGACGAGGGCCGCCTGGACCTGCTGGTCAACAACGAGACCCTCATCACGGTGTCGTTGGCCAACTTCCGCGACGTGGACTACCACCTGGTGTCCCCGATCGAGGTTCCCGCGGGCCAGGCGGTGAGCATCCGGGTCAGCTGCGCCACCCCGGGTCAGGCCCTACCCGACACCACCGGCGGGTCCCGGTGCCGGGTGTTCGCCCTGCTGGGCGGCTACCAGCGCCGCGTACCCGGCCCCCACGCCAGCCCGGCGCCGTAGCCGGGGTTCGGGGAAGCGTCCCGGCTCGGACCGGCACGACCGTCCAGCCGTGCCGGTCCACCGCTGAATCAGGGTGTGACGGCCGGGTGCTCCACCGCCGGTGAAGGTGCCGACCGCCCACACATTGGTGGCGAGCCGCCGTCCCCGTCGCGCAGTTCGCCGCTGTCCGGCAGCCTCGGCGTGGGCCGGCCCGCCGCCACCAATCCCAGCAGCAGCGGTGCCGGTGCCATCCGGCGGACGCGGCGGAGAGATCTGGTTGACATCTGGCTCCCGCTCCGTGGCGAAGTCGCGTTGACGCGGGCAATGGACCCTTCGGCGGCCGTCGACATGTCAGTAGCCGACGGTGTAGGTGGCCTTGACCGACAGGGTGGTGTTGCTGGCGGTGCCGGGGCCGAACGGGTCGGCCGCGCCGTCGGCGAAGGCGTCGGCGTTGCCGTACCGGTTGGCGGGGC
>DATMJT010000292.1:0-7351 GCA_035553735.1 Pilimelia sp. | reverse complement strand
GTCGGGTGGGGCCGCAGCGCCGCGCGCACCTCGGCGAGCAGGCGGCTGTCGTGACCGAACATGCTCAGCAGGGGCCAGGACCGGCCCCGGTCGGTCCCGAGAATGGCGGCCGTCAGGTTGTGCAGGGTGCCCGAAGGCCCGAGGTCGAGGTAGCGGTGCGGGCCCTGCGCCTCCAGGCCCCGGATCGCGCGGTGGAACTCGATCGGTCCGGACACCACGCGCCAGTAGTGCTCCGGGGTCGGCTGGCGTACCCGGGCGCCGGTGGCGCAGGAGACCAGGGGGATCCGCGGCGGCCGCAGCACCAGCCCGTCGAGCAGCCGCCGGCAGGCCTCCCGGCGGGAGTCCAGCAGCCGCGAGTGGAACGCGTGCTCGACCGCGACCCGCTGACACGGGATCTCGGCCGCGCGCAGGGCGGCCTCGGCCGCCACGATCGCGTCCTCGGCGCCGGAGACCACGAAGTGCTCGGGCCCGTTGCGCGCGGCGAGGTCCGTGTGCTCCCGCAGCTGCGGCATCCGCCGGTGCAGCCCGGGGTCGGCCAGGACCGCCAGCATCCCGCCCGGCGGCAGGCCCTCCAGCGCCCTGGCCTGGGCGACGACCAGGCGCAGGCACTCCGGGACGGTCAGCACGCCGGCCACCGCGGCCGCGGTGAACTCGCCGAGGCTGGAGCCGAGCAGCAGGTCGGGCCGGATGCCGTCGGCGCGCAGCAGCTCGACCATGGCCAGCTCGACCATCACGATCGCCGGGTGGGTCACCAGGGTGTCGGTGAACGGCTCACCCACCCGGCCTCCGCCGTACAGCCGGGCCACCACCGACTGGCCGCACAGCGGGGCCACCATCGCGTCGAGCCGGTCCAGCTCGGCCCGGAACACCGGCTCGGCCCGGTACAGCTGCGCACCCATCCGGTAGTGCTGGGAACCCTGGCCGGAGAACAGGAACACGGTGGGCGGGCTCACCGGGCCGCACCCCCCGCGCCCCGGATGTCACGCATCCGGAAGGCGCCCTCGTGGAAGGGCCGCATCCCGGCCGGCGCCTGCCGCGGTCGCAGGGCCGCGGCGGCCACGTCGCCGACCCGGCGCTCCGCACCGGCGACCATGGCCTCGAGCACGGCCACCAGGCCGAGCAGCAGCCGCGCCGCGGCGGCGTCGGTCAACAGCTCGCGGTGGTACGAGAGGTGGACGGTGACCGTGTTCGTGGGAAACACGTCCAGCCGCATGGGAAAGCCCATCTTGGACACGAAGAACGCCGTGCCGGCGCGCTCCATGGAGTCGACGCCGACGTTCTGGAAGACGAGGTAGCTCTCGCAGGGCGGCTCGCCGTCGGGCAGGTCGCTCCAGCCCAGCACGGTGTCCAGCGGGGTGGTCTCGTGGGTGCCCATCTCCACCAGGGCCGACATCACCTCCGGCAGGAACCGCGCCAGGGGCCGGTCGCGGTCCAGCCGGGTCCGCAGCGGCAGGATGTTGAACGTGGGGCCCACGATGCCGGCGAGCGCCTCGGTGTCGACCACGGACGACGACCGCCCGGTCAGCAGCACCCCGTGCAGGACGTCGTCGGCGCCGGTGAACGCCGCGCCGGTCAGCGCCCAGGCGGCCTGGAAGAGGGCGTTGAGGGTGACCCGGTGGTCCTGCGCCAGCTGGCGCAGCGCCAGCGTCGTCTCCTTGTCCAGGTGCAGGACCTGGCGGGCGTACCCGCGCTGGGCCGGCTCGGCCGGCAGGTGGGCGCGGACGCCGCGGGACAGCGCCGGCGGTTGGCGCAGCCCGGCCAGCGTCCGCCGCCAGTACCGCTCGCTGGCGGTCCGGTCCTGGCGGCGCGCGGCCTCGACGAACTCCCGGAACGGCGCGGCCGGCGGCACCGGCCGGGACGCCCGCCCGTGGGCGGCCGCCGTGAGGGCCTCGCCGAGCTGGCCGGTCACGATGTCGAAGCTCCAGCCGTCGAGGCAGAAGTAGTTCAGACTCACCACGATCAGTGCGGTGCCGTCGTCGATCCGGGCGACCAGGTGGCGCAGGGCGCTCGGGGTGCCGAGGTCGACGCCGCGCTCCCGGTCCCGGCGCAGGTACGCCTCCAGCCGGGTCTCCTGCTCGGCGTCGGGCAGGCCGCGCCAGTCGGCGAAGGTCACCTCCGGGGTGGCGCTGCGGTGCACGATCTGCACCGGCTCCGGCCGGTCCGCCCAGGCGAACCTGGTGCGCAGCGCCGGGTGGGTGTGCACCAGGTCGGCCAGCGCGGCCGTGAACCGGGCCTCGTCGGGCGCGTCGAGCGGGATGACCTGGAACCGGTGCACCAGGAACAGGCCGGGCTCGGGCCGCTCCCGCAGCACCTTCAGCGCCCACTGCTGGAAGGGTGACAGCGGGTACACGTCCTCGACGTCGGCGCCCGGCGGCGCCTCGCCGCCGACCCCGGCCCCCGGGACGGTCTCGCCGGGCCGCACCGCCGCGCCGTTCGCGGCCCCGCCGTCCGTGCGGGCGGCCTCGCCGTTCGCCGCTGCGCCGTCCGGGTGGGCGGCCCCGCCGTTCGCGGCCTCGTCGCTCGCCACCCCGCCGTTCGCGGCCTCGTCGAGAGCCGCGGCGAGCGCCGCGACGGTGCTGTACTTGAAGATCATCTGCGGGGAGAGCGCCAGCCCGCGGCGGCGGCCCTTCGCCACCAGGTGGATGCTGTGGATGGAGTCCCCGCCCAGCTCGAAGAAGTTGTGCCCGGTGCCGACGGTGTCCAGGCCGAGCACCTCGGCCCACAGCTCGGCCAGCGCCCGCTCCGTCGCGGTGGCGGGCTCGCCGGCGTCCCCCACGGCGGCGACGTCGGCCGACGGCGGCGGCAGCGCGTCGCGGTCCAGCTTGCCGTTGGCGCTGACCGGCAGCGCGCGCAGCGGCACGAACGCGGCCGGGATCAGGTAGTCCGGCACGTGCTCCTTGAGGTAGGTACGCAGCCCGCGGACCAGCTCGTTGCCGACCCGGTTGAGCAGCGGGTCGTTGGTGAGGTCCGCGGGGGCACCCGTCCGCGACCCGGTGGCGGGCAGCGCGTGGGCGCCGGTGCGGCTGAGCAGCACCGCGTAGCTGCCGTCGGCGGCGCCCGGCATCCACCCGACGCTGGCCTGGTAGCCGGTCTGCGCACCGAGGCGCCACCACACCTCCGGGTCCACCGACCCGTGCGCGTCGACCGCGGGGTCGGCGACCAGCTCGCCGACCAGCTCCCGGCCGTCCCTGCCGGCCAGCAGCCGGCACTGCGCGTTCACCCCGGCGAGGCGGGCGTTGGGCACGCCGAGCACCGCCAGCGCGTCCGGGCGGGTCTGTGCCAGGCGCCGGCGAACCGCCTCGACCCCGCCCTCGGCGGACCAGCCTTCGGCGGGCCAGTCGGCCACCTCCACCGGGCCGCCGGCGGCGTCCTGCCCCACGTGCAGCACCGCGTCGTAGCGGTAGCGGGTCAGCTCGTTGTCGTACCGCCCGCGGCGCAGCTGCATCTCCACCCGCGCCACCCGCGGCCGGGTGCCCGGCAGCCCGGCGAAGAAGTCGGGGTGCACCAGCAGCTCCTGCTCCTGGCGCACCCGCTGGGCGACCCGGGCGCGCAGCCGGTCGACGGGCATCTTGGCCGTCGACCGGCGCAGCTCGACGTCGGTGTGGAACGTCTCCAGCAGCGCCAGGTTGCGCACGTCGCCGACGAACACCGCGCCGCCGTCGCCGATGCTGTCGAGCGCCTGGTCCAGCACCTCGCGCAGGTAGCGCTGGTCCGGGAAGTACTGGACCACGGAGTTGAGCACCACCACGTCGAACGGCTCGTCGGCCAGGCCGCCCAGGTCGTCGGCGGGCCGCCGGGACAGCCGCACGTGGGCCAGCTCCGGCCGCGGCCCGACCAGCCGGCGGCGCACGAAGTCCAGCGCGGCGGCGGAGATGTCGGTGCCGTGGTAGGCGGTGCAGTGCGGCGCGATCCGCGACAGCAGCAGGCCGGTGCCGCAGCCGACCTCCAGCACCCGGCGCGGCTTGAGGTCCAGGATGCGCGCCACCGTGGTGTCCACCCACTCGCGCATCTCCTCCGGCGGCAGCGGGTCGCCGGTGTAGCTGCTGTTCCAGCTGGCGATGTTGAAGTCCGCCTCGGCGGGGTCCGCCCCCTGCGCGTACGCCTGGTCGAAGACCTCCGCCCAGCGCGCGGCCTGCGCCGCGCCCGGGTCTCCGGCGGACGGGCCGGCGGCGGCCGGCGTGCGCGGCACGACGTAGGCGACCAGCCGCTGGCGGTCAGGGTGGCGCTCGTCCGGGCGGGCGACCACGGCGGCGGTCAGCACCCCCTCGTGGCGCTCCAGGGCGGACTCGACCTCGCCGGGCTCGATCCGGACACCGCGGATCTTGACCTGGTGGTCGACCCGGCCGCGGTACTCCAGCGAGCCGTCGGGCAGCAGCCGGGCCAGGTCCCCGGTCCGGTAGAGGCGGTCGCCCGGCGCGCCGAACGGGTCGGGGACGAAGCGCTGCGCGGTCAGGCCGGGCCGCCGGTGGTAGCCGCGCGCCACCTGCACGCCGCCGATGTGCAGCTCGCCGACCACGCCGGCGGGCACCACGTCCAGGCGCTCGTCCAGGACGTAGAGCCGGGTGTTGGCCACGGGGTGGCCGATCGGGACGACGCCGCGCGGGTCGCCGCGCCGGCACTGCCAGGCGCTGACGTCCACCGCCGCCTCGGTCGGGCCGTACAGGTTGTGCAGCTCCGCCTGCGGCAGGCGGGCGAAGAAGCGCTCCTGCAGCGCGAACGGCAGCGCCTCCCCGCTGCACACCACCCGCCGCAGGCTGGCGCAGCGCCGCGCGGGGCCGTCGTCGGCGAGGAACGCCTCCAGCATGGAGGGCACGAAGTGGACGGTCGTGACGCCGTGGGCGTGGATCAGCTCGGCGAGCCGCGCGGGGTCCTGGTGCGCGTCCGGCTCGGCGACCACCAGCGTGGCGCCGCTCAGCAGCGGCCAGAAGAACTCCCACACCGACACGTCGAAGCTGAACGGGGTCTTCTGCAGGACCCGGTCGGTGCCGTCCAGCCGGTACCGCTCCTGCATCCACAGCAGCCGGTTGACGATGCCCCGGTGGGTGTTGAGCACGCCCTTCGGCTGGCCGGTGGAGCCGGAGGTGTAGATCATGTACGCGATGTCGTCGGCGCCCGCGCCGTGGGCGGGCGGCCGGTCCGGCTCGGCGGCCAGGTCCGCCCCCGCCTCGTCCAGTGCCACGACCGTGGCCCGCGACGGCGGCAGCTGCGCCGCGAGCCGCTCCTGGACCAGCACGATCGCCGGGTCGGCGTCGGCCAGCATGAACGCCCGCCGCTGCGCCGGGTAGTCCGGGTCGATCGGCACGTACGCCGCACCGGCCTTGAGCACCCCGAGCAGACCGACCACCAGGGCGACCGAGCGCTGCGCGCACACGCCGACGAGGCTGCCCGGCCGGGCGCCGAGGCCGCGCAGCCGGTGCGCGAGCCGGTTGGCCCGCCGGTCCAGCTCGGCGTAGCTGAGCGCGGCGTCACCGCACACCAGCGCCGGCGCCTCCGGGGTACGCCGGACCTGGGCGGCGACCAGCTCGTGCAGGCAGCGGTCGGCGCTCAGATACGACCGGGCCGTGTCGTTGCACCCCGCCACGATCCGGTGGCGCTCCTCCCCGGTCAGCACCGGCACCTGCGACACCCGCAGGTCGGGGCGCGCCGCGACGGCCTCCAGCACCACCTGGAGGCTGTCCACCATGCGGCGTACGGTGTCCGGCTCGAAGATGTCGCGGCTGTACTCCACCTCGACCAGCAGGTCCTCGGCGCGGTCCACGACGCTGATCCACAGGTCGAACTTGGCGGTGTCGTTGCGTACCCCGGTGATCTCCTCCACCACGATGCCGGCGGCGGAGTGCAGCTCGCGCGCCGGCAGGAAGTTGAAGCAGACCTGGAACAGCGGGTTCTGGCTGAGGAAGCGCTCGGGCTGCAGCGCCTCCACGACGGCCTCGAAGGGTACCTCCTGGTTCTGGTGGGCCCCGTTGACCACCTCCTGGACCCGCCGCAGGACGGTGCGGAAGTCCGGGTCGCCGGACAGGTCGGTGCGGTACACCAGCGTGTTGACGAACATGCCGATCAGCGGCTCGATCTCCACCCGGGTGCGGTTGGTCACCGGCGAGCCGACCGGGATGCCGGTCTGCCCCGTGTAGCGGTGCAGCACGACGTTCAGCGCGGCCAGCAGCAGCACGAACAGGCCGGTGCCCTCGCGGCGGCCAGCCTCCAGCAGGGCGGCCCGCAGCGCGCCGGGGTAGACCTGCCGCAGGTCGCCGCCGGCGAACGTCTGCACCGGCGGCCGGGGCCGGTCCAGGGGCAGGTCCAGGGTGTCGGTGCCCGCGCCGAGCTGCCGGCGCCAGTAGTCCACCTGCGACTCCAGGCGGCCGGCGCGCAGCCGCTCGTGCTGCCAGGCGGCGTAGTCGGCATACTGGATCGGCAGCTCCGGCAGCGGTGCGGGCCGTCCGGCGGCGAAGGCGTCGTACAGGGTCAGCAGCTCGTGCCAGAACAGGCCGAGCGACCACCCGTCGACCACCACGTGGTGCGCGTTGAGCAGCACCACGTGCAGCTCCGGCGCCAGCCGGTACATGGTGACGCGGATCAGCGGCCCGGCGGCGAGGTCGAACGTGTGCCGCCCCTCCGCCGCGACCAGGCGGTCCAGCGCGGCCGTCCGGCCGGCGTCCGGCTCACCCGTGAGGTCCACCAGCGGCACCGGCACGTCCAGGTGCGCCGCGACGCGCTGCCACGGCTCGCCGTCCAGGCTAGGCAGCGTGGTGCGCAGCGACTCGTGCCGGCGGACGATCTCCGCCACGCTGCGCTCCAGGACGTCGTGGCGCAGCGGGCCGCGCAGCCGGAAGCTCATCAGCACGTTGTAGGCGGGGCTGTCGGGCACCATCTGGTCGAGGAACCACAGCCGGCGCTGGGCGAACGACAGCGGCGGCCGCTCGCCCGGCGCGCGCCGCGGGATGCCGGCCGCGCGGTCCGACCGGCCCGCGCCGGTCAGCTTCTCCAGCAGCGCCCGCTTCTCCGGCGACAGGCGGGCCCGGCCGGCGGCCAAGCGGTCTTCTACGGACATGGCGGGACTCCTCGGCGGTGGCGGGCTGGCACGGGCAACGGCGCGGCGCGGTCCAGCGGCGGTGGCGGGCTCACACGAGTAGGGAGCGGACGGTCTCTTCCGGCAGGTCGTCGATGCGCTCGATCAGCTCGGCCTCCACGAGCTGGGCCATCTGCGCCAGCGTGGTCGCCTCGAACAGGCCGCCCAGCTCCAGCTCGATGGGGAAGCTGTGCTTGAGCCGCGAAATGATCTGGGTGGCCAGGATCGAGTCGCCGCCCACCTCCTGGAAGTCGTCCTCGGGGTGGACACGGTGCGCCCCGAGGA
>DATMJT010000291.1:0-6648 GCA_035553735.1 Pilimelia sp. | reverse complement strand
CGGCCTGATCCGCGCCGTCGAGAAGTTCGACTACACCAAGGGCTACAAGTTCTCCACCTACGCCACCTGGTGGATCCGCCAGGCCATCACCCGCGCCATGGCCGACCAGGCCCGCACCATCCGCATCCCGGTGCACATGGTCGAGCAGGTCAACAAGATGGTCCGCGCCCGGCGCGAGCTGTCCATCAGGCTGGGCCGCGAGCCCAGCGTGGCGGAGATCGCCGCGGCGCTCGGGGTGCCCGAGTTCCACGTCCTGGAGCTGGTGTCCTACGACCGTGAGCCGGTGAGCCTGGACCAGACCGTGGGCGAGGACGGCGAGAGCGCCCTGGCCGACTTCGTGGCCAGCGTCGACCCCGCCGCCGAGCCGGCCGACGCCGTCTCCCAGGGCATGCTGCGCACCGAGGTGGACGTCGTGCTGTCCACGCTGTCCAGCCGGGAGCAGGCGGTGATCCGGCTGCGGTTCGGCCTCGACGACGGCCGGCAGCGCACCCTCGACGAGGTTGGGCGCGAGTTCGGACTCTCCCGGGAGCGGATCCGGCAGATCGAGAAGGTGACGCTGCTCAAGCTGCGACACCCGTCGCGGGCCCGCCACCTCGAGCCCTACACGGCGGCCTGACCGCCGGGCCGGGCGGCGCGGCGCGCACCCCGCGCCGCCCGACCGCGGACCGGCCGGGCGGCGCGGCCCGCACCCCGCCCGGCCGGTCCGCCTGCCCTCCCGCTCGCAACCCCGCCGGTCGCGCCGCCCGACACCCCACCGTTGAGGCCGCGCGACAACCCGCCGATGCCCCGCCGGTCAGGCCGACGGCGCATCGGGATCCAGACCGAGCAGCGGGAACACCTCCCGCCGGGTCGCCCCGATCGCTCGGTCCACACCGTCGGCGGGCTCCCCCGGACGCCACGGCCGGTACGCCGGGTCCGCCTCGTCCGTCATCCGCACCGGCACGTCGGACCACCGGCGGCGCGAGCGCGCCAGCTCCCGCCAGCGGGGCGGGGTCAGCGCGGCGGGATCGACCGGCGCGCCCGTGGCCACGGCCAGCAGGTGGGTCCAGGCCCGCGGCACCACCTCGACCAGCGCGTACCCGCCCCCGCCCGTGGTCACCCAGCGACCGCCGCACAGCTCGTCGGCCAGCGCCCGCAGCGCCAGGTACGTCGCCCGCTGACCGTCCACCGTCAACCGCAGCTCGGCCAGCGGGTCCCGCAGGTGGCCGTCCGCGCCGCACTGGGTGACCAGCACCTGCGGCCGGAACGCCCGCAGCACCGGGGGCACCACGGCGTGGAACGCCCGCAGCCAGCCCGCGTCGCCGGTGCCCGTCGGCAGCGCCACGTTGACCGCGCTGCCCGGCGCGGCCGCGGCGCCGGTCTCGTGCGGGAAGCCGGTGCCCGGGAACCGGGCCAGCGGCGTCTCGTGCAGGCTCACGGTGAGCACCCGGGGCTCGGCGTAGAAGATCTCCTGCACGCCGTCGCCGTGGTGCACGTCCACGTCGACGTACGCGACCCGCTCGGCGCCCAGGTCCAGCAGGCGCGCGATCGCCACGGCCGGGTCGTTGTAGACGCAGAAGCCCGAGGCCCGGTCGGGCATGGCGTGGTGCAGCCCGCCGGCGATGTTGACCGCGCGGAGGGCCTCGCCGCGCCACACCGCCTCGGCCGCGGCGAGCGTCGCGCCCGCCACCAGCGCGCCGGCCTCGTGCATGCCGGGGAACACCGGGTTGTCCGGGGTGTTCAGGCCGCAGCCGGTGAAGTACGGGTCGTCCGGCGCGGCGCGCACCGCCGCCAGGTAGTCGGGCCGGTGCACCCGCAGCAGCGCCTCGTCCGGCGCCGGCCAGGGCGCCACGACACGCACGCCGGGCCGGTCGAGCAGCCCGAACTCGCGGGCCAGGGCCATGGTGAGCTCCACCCGGACCGGGTCCAGCGGGTGCTCCCCCAGGTCGTACCCGAGCAGCTCCTCGCCCCAGACCACAAGCGTGCCGCCGGGCGCCGCGCCGCCGGTCACGCCGCCGTCCCGGTGGCCGCGGTGGCGACCGGCCGGTGCGGGGCGGTGATCCAGTGGCTCCACGAGCCGACGTAGAGCGCCGCGTCCGGGCGACCGGCGAGATGCAGCGCGAAGACCGTCTGTGCGGCGGTCACGCCGGACCCGCAGTACGCGCCGACCGGCCCGTCGGCCGGCACCCCCGCCGCCGCGAACGCCGCCCGCTGGGCGCCGGGCGGGCGCCACCGGCCGGTCTCGTCCAGGTGCACGCCGCTCGGCAGGTTCACCGCGCCCGGGATGTGACCGGCGACCCGGTCGACCGGCTCCGTCTCGCCGCGGTAGCGGGCCGCGGCGCGGGCGTCGACGAGCCCGCCGGCGCGGGCCAGCGCGGCCGCGTCCGGCGCGTCGAGCACGGGCAGCCCGCCGGGGCGCACGGTGACGTCGCCCGGGACCGGCGCGGTCGGCTCCGCGGTCACCCGCCGGCCGGCGGCCACCCAGGCCGGGTAGCCGCCGTCCAGCACCCGGACCGCGGCGTGGCCCGCCCACCGCAGCGTCCACCAGGCGCGGGCCGCCGCCGCCCCGTCGCCGCCGTCGTAGACCACCACCGGGCGACCCGCGCGGACCCCGGCCGCGCGCAGGTGCCGCTGCAGCTGCCCGGGCTCGGGCAGCGGGTGTCGGCCACCGTCCCCCGGCTGCCCGCACAGCTGCCGGTCCAGGTCGAGGAACACCGCGCCCGGCAGGTGACCCTCGGCGTAGTCGACGTGGCCGGGCTGGCCGACCAGCCGCCAGCGCACGTCCAGCAGAATGGGCGGCTCGGGGCGTTCCAGCTCGGCCGCCAGCGTGGGGACATCGACCAGGAGATCCTGCGGCGTACTCACCCGAGACAGTCAACACCATCGCCCGGGGCCGCTGCGCGCCTCGGGCGGGCGAAACCCGCCTGACCAGCGGGTAGCATCGCCACCGACGGGAGGACTCGCGCCGTGAAGGACCTGGTTGACACCACCGAGATGTACCTGCGCACCATCCTGGAGCTGGAGGAGGAGGGTGTACCGCCGCTGCGCGCCCGGATCGCCGAGCGGCTGCACCAGAGCGGGCCCACGGTGAGCCAGACCGTCGCCCGGATGGAGCGCGACGGCCTGCTCACGGTCGAGGGCGACCGGCAGCTGGTCCTCACCCCGCACGGCCGCACGCAGGCCGTCGCCGTGATGCGCAAGCACCGCCTCGCCGAGCTGCTCCTGGTCAACGTGATCGGCCTGCCGTACGAGGAGGCGCACGAGGAGGCGTGCCGCTGGGAGCACGTGATGAGCGACGCCGTCGAGCAGCGGGTGTACGACCTGCTGAACCGTCCGACCCGCTCGCCGTACGGCAATCCGATCCCCGGCCTGGAGCTGCTGGACCGCGGCCATCGCGGCGACGGCGGCACGGTGGGCGAGCCCGCCGAGGTGGAGCGGAACCTGGCGTTCCCCGGACTGGCCGGTCCGGTGGTGGTGCGCCGCATCTGCGAGAGCGTCCAGACCGACGCCGAGGTGCTGCGCCAGCTGCACGCGGCCGGGGTGGACCCCGGCGCCACGGTCACCGTGGCCCAGGAGCGGGACGCGGTCACCATCGACCGGTCCGGCGAGCGGATCCGCCTGCCCCGCGAGGTCGCCTCCCGGGTGTTCGTCGCCACCGCCCGCTGAGCCCACGCCGGGCGGGCGTGGGAGCCCGCTCAGCTCCGGCGCGCCTTCGCCGCCGCGGCGTCGACCTCGGTGGCGAGGGCGTGCAGGCGCCCGCCGAGCGCCGCCGCGGCCGCCGCCGGGGCCCCGGCGGCGAGCGTGTGGCGCAGGGTCAGCAGTCGGCCGTCGGCGGTCAGCCAGCCGATCTCCACCGCCGGGCCGCGTCCGCGGGTCGGCGCCACGGTCGCCCGGTACGCCGCCCGGCCCAGGCCCGTCACCCGGCGCGCGCCCGAGGGCCGGACCTCCTCGCCGAAGGCCGCGGCGTCCGCGGTCGTCCTCGACTCGGTCAGCAGCAGGTCCGGGTGACGGGCCGCGGTAGCGCGCAGCACGCAGCTGCGGGTACGCCCGGCGCCGGTGGCGGCGGCGACGTCGAAGGTCACGCCCAGCGTGCGGCGCACCGCGGCGAAGTCCAGCAGTGCACAGGCGCCCCCGGCGGCGGCCGCGACCGGGTTGGACAGCCCCTCGACGGCCTCCCGCTGCGGGGGTTGCGGGGGCTGGGCGGCCGCCTGGGCGCAGCCGCCCAGCAGCACCGCGGCGCCGAACGTGAGCATCGACAGGCGTACCCGCACGGTCCCTCCCCGATCGTGAGCCCGGACCACGCTACGCCTCCGCCGCCGATCGCGGAACGGGCGCCCCACGAGCCGGCGCCTCCGCCCCGGCCGCGCCCGCGGACCGGGTGGCCGGACCATCGGCTCAGGTCGCGGTGTCGTCGACGACCTCGCCGTCGCGCAGGCTGACGCGGCGCTCGCAGCTGTCCGCGATGTGCCGTTCGTGGGTGGCGATCAACAGCGTCATCCCGAAGCGCCGGCGCAGATCCAGCAGCAGCTCCAGGATGTCGCGGCCGGTCTGGGAGTCCAGCGCCCCGGTCGGCTCGTCGGTCAGCAGCAGCCGCGGCCGGGCGATCAGCGCGCGGGAGATGGCCACCCGCTGCTGCTGCCCGCCGGACAGCTCGGCCGGCAGAGCGTCGGCGCGGTGGCCCAGGCCCACCGCGTCGAGCAGCTCCCGCGCCCGCACGGGCGCGTCCCGGTCGGCCCGCACCGCCAGCGTCGGGGCGAGGACGTTGTCCAGCACGGTCAGCGCGGGCAGCAGGTGGAAGCGCTGGAACACGAAGCCGACGGTGCGCCGGTACGCCGGCAGGTGTTTGCGGCCCAGCGCGGTGACCTCGGTGTCCCCCACCGTGATGGTGCCGCCGTCGGCCCGCTCGACCGCGCCGATGAGGTGCAGCAGGGTCGACTTGCCGGATCCGGACGGCCCGGTCATGGCCACCAGGCTGTTCGCGGCGATGTCCAGCGTGACCCCGGCGCACGCGGTGATCCGGGACTCGCCGGTGCCGAAGTGCCTGGTCAGGTCGCGGGTCGCCACGGCCACGCCCCGGCGCGGCGCGTCATCGCTCGTGGGACCGCTCGTCGGCGCGTCGCTCATGGTCGTTCCCCGGTGGTGAGATCGGGTCGCCGGCGGGTGCCGGTCATTCCTGGGCCAGCAGCTGGGCCAGCGGCAGGCGCCGGATGAGCTGGGCGGGCGCGGTCGCCGCCACGGCGGCCAGCAGGACCCCGGCGGCCGCGCAGCCGGCGGCGATCCGGCCCAGCGTCGGGGTGAGCGCCCCGACCGCCAGCGCGACGAGCCCCAACCCGGCGGCCGCGCCGACGGTGGCGCCCAGCAGGCCCACGCCGACGCCCTCGGCCACCACCAGGCGGCCGAGCTGCGGCGCCCCGACCGGCACCGGGTCCCGGGCGGCCTGGCCTCGACCCGCCACCGCAGCACCGATGGCCTGCTGATGGCGGGTCAGGGCTGCGCGGCGAGCACGTTGGGCAGGTCGCCGAAGCGGGCGTGCGCGTCACGGCTGAGGACCGTCCTGCCGGTTTGCGCGGCGTGCGCGGCGATGACGAGGTCACGCGCACCTCGGGTGGTTCCGGTGCGCCGCACATGGGCGATGAGCCGGGCGTGATGGGCGGCCGTCGCCTCGGTGTACTCAAGGACGTCGACCGCGGAGACTATGGCGGCCAGGGCCCGCGCCCGGTCCGCCGCGCGGGCCGCGGTGTCGGCCAGCTCGATGCCGACCCGGTACTCGGCCACGGTGATCGTATCTGATAATCAGACCCGCTGCTTCGCCCGCGGGCTGCGGCCGGCATCTGCCAACAGGTCCAGGTCGGCCCGACGCGGCGCGGACCGGAGGGCGGAGAGGGTGGACAGCAGGTCCCTGCGGCGGCCGGCTGACCCCAACCGGCGGTGCGGTCGGGTCAGCCGGTCGCTGTTCTTCAGCCGTCGGCCGGCGCTGCGACGGGTCACTCCCGCGCAGCGCCGGCCCCAGGCTCGCCGTCATCGCGCACTCGACGGTGCGGCGGATGGCGTTGCGTGCGGCTCAGCTGCAGCCGGAGGTGGAGCCGCAGCCCTCGCAGACGTAGCAGCTGCCGGCGGGGCGCATCGTCGTGCCGCAGGTGAAGCACAGCGGCGCGTCCACCGCCTGCGGCTGCAGCGCCGGACCGGACCGCTGGGTCGGCGCGCCCGCCGCCGCCGGCGTGCCGCCGACCGGCGCCGACACCGGCGCGGACACCGCCGCCTCGGCCAGGTCCACCCCGCCGGCGTCCTCGCCGGCGTCGCCGCGCACCTGCTCCGCCCGCTCCGCGGTGGTGAAGATGCCCAGCTCGGCCCGGCGCTCGTACGGCAGGAAGTCCAGGGCCAGCCGCCGGAAGATGTAGTCCATCAGCGACGTGGCCATCCGGATTTCCGGGTCGTCGGTCATGCCGGCGGGCTCGAAGCGCATGTTGGTGAACTTCGAGACGTAGCTCTCCAGCGGCACGCCGTGCTGCAGGCCGATCGAGATGGCCACCGAGAAGGCGTCCATCACCCCGGCCAGCGTGGAGCCCTGCTTGGACATCCGCAGGAAGATCTCGCCCAGGCCGTCGTCGGGGTAGCTGGAGGCGGTCAGGTAGCCCTCGGCGCCGCCGACGGAGAACGACATGGTCTGGG
>DATMJT010000290.1:0-14696 GCA_035553735.1 Pilimelia sp. | reverse complement strand
TGACCCCCGGTCGCGGGCGGGCCCGGCCCGCCCGCCGGTCCCGGCGTCGTCGCCGGCCGGGCCCTTGGGGGCGAGAATGGCACGACGTAGCCACCTCCTCGACGGAAGGTCCGCGATGCACGAGCTTGCCGCCGCCCGCGCTCTGCCCGACCGGGGCCAGCACCCACCGATCAGGACCGTTGCCGGGGCGGGTGCCCGGGGAACCGTGCGCGCGGCCCGCTGAGGTGGCGCGACAGGTGGCCGTCTGCGGACCGGCCGACTGCACCCACGCCGAGGCGGACCGGGCGTACCGGGTGGGCGAACTGCTGGCCGCCCGCGGCGTCGTCGTCATCTGCGGCGGCGGGGGCGGGGTGATGGCCGCGGTCGCCGCCGGCGCGCGGTCGCGCGGCGGGCTCGTCGTCGGCGTGCGGCCCGACGACGAGCCCGCCGGTGCCGAGTCCGACCTGTCGGTGACCGTGGTGACCAACCTGGGCCAGGCGCGCAACGCCGTCATCGTGTGGAGCGCGGACGCCGTCATCGCGGTGGGCGGTTCCTGGGGCACGCTGAGCGAGGTGGCCCTGGCGATGCGGCGCGGTGCCGTGCCGGTCGTCCAGCTCGGCGGCTGGCGGATCACCGACGCCGACGGGGAGCCCGTGCCCGGTCCGCGCCACGCGGCCTCGCCGGAGGAGGCGGTCGCACTCGCCCTGGCGCTGGCCGACCGGCCCGCCGCCGGTTGACCGCCCGGTCGGCACCGGGCGGGCCCGCCGCCGGTAGGGCCCGCGAGCGGCCAGCCGGCCCGGCTACTGCCCCTCGCGCGCGGCGTAGAAGTCCCAGTCGTCAGGCTCCTCGTCCGGACCCGTGCGCAGCGTCGGCGGGCTCGTCACCGGACCGGCATCCGGCTCCCCCGCGGCGATCGGCGGCCACGCGGTGGCACGCCCCGCCGTCGTGTCCTGTCCCGGAACTGAGATCCGCCCGGTCATGGTCCCCCCACACTGGCTCGTGGGCGGGCGGGTGCCCGCCTCTGTTCACCATGAGAACACCGGAGCGCTCCGCGCGTGGGTGAATTCCCGCCGCGGGAGCCGGTCCGGCGACCGACGCGGCCCGCCGGTGCGTCGCGGGCCCGAGAGGTTGCTTCACCCGGGCGGAAACGTGGCCGGCGCGGCCCTGGCGTTCCGCCCGGGTGTGCCCGGACCCGGCGGCGCCCGCCGGCGGAACGGGCGGTCAGCCGGTGGTCGAGCCCGTGCAGGAGGTGGCCACCGTGGCGCCGCTGCCGGCCTGGACCAGCGTGGCGCAGCCGGCCGTCGCCCCCACCGCCGGGACGGTCACGTCGATGGGGACCGGAAGGTTCGGCAGTGCGGTCAGCGGGGTGCTCACCACGGAGTCGACCCCAGCGGCGGTGACGGTCGTGTTCAGCCGCAGGGCGGTGAGTCCGGTGCAGGTCGCCGAGCCGGTGGTGCGCACGCCGGTCGGGCCCACCGAGGTCTGCACGGCGCCGGCGCACGACGCGGCCGCCGGTACGCCGTGCGGCGTGCCGGCGGACCGGCCGGATGCGGCGTGGGCAGCCGACGGAACCGCCAACGCCACAACGCCGGCGGCGGACAGCAGGAGGCGGACAGGTGAACGGTGCATCTCTCGTGCCTTTCCCTGGGATCGGTGCGAGTGTGATGACGGGGCGCCCTGCCGCGAACCATCGTCGCGCAGCACACCGGCCGAGGCCGGCGAAATCGGCAGATGCGAGGCGGTGGCTCTTGTCACCCGGCGGGATGGGCGTGGTGCAGCGCGTCGTCCACCACCGCGTCCAGGGACGCGTTGCGTCCGGTGCCGATAGCCAGCTCCAGTTCGCCGGGCGTCAGCACGGCGCGGAGCCGGGTCACGATCATCGACCGCTCCGCGGTCGGGGTGGGCAGGCGGTAGCGGGCCCGTAGGCCGTCCGCGGCGCCCAGCAGCTCGGCGGCGAGCGTCGGCGCCGGCGGGGGCCCGCCCGTGCCGCCGGCACCGCCAGCGTCGGCGCCGGTGGCGTCGCCGGCCGCCCCCGCGGTGTCCGGGGCGAGCAGCGCGGCGAGCGTGTCCAGGGAGACGGCCAGGTCCTCCCGATCGTCGGCCTCCCGACGCAGCGCCAGGGCCGCGGCGACGTCGCGCACCGCGCCCGCCCGGTCGCCGTCGGCCAGCGCGGCCAGCCCGAGCTGGTGCAGCGCCATCGCCTCGCCGAACACGTCGGAGGCGCGGCGGCTGAGGGCGAGCGCCTCGCGCAGGTGCTCCCGGGCGCGCCCGGTCCGCGCGCGAGCCAGCTCGATCTGGCCCAGGCACAGCAGGCCGAGCATGATGCCCCGGGTGTTGCCCTGGGCGCGCTCGAGCTCCAGGCAGCGGGCGGCGTGGTGTCCGGCCAGGTCCTTGTCGCCGAGGCGCAGCGCCACCATGGTGAGGTTGCCGTGCGCCATGGCCGTCCCGATCGGGTCGCCCAGCTGCTCCCACACCGCCAGGCTGTCCTGGTAGTACGCGCGGGCGGCGAGGTAGTCCCCGGCCGTCATCGCGGCGATGCCCAGCGCGTTGCCGGCCTGGGCCCCGGTCCGTGCGTCGCCGGCGGCCCGGGCCAGCGCGAGGCTCTCGGCGGCGAGCTCGGCGGCGGTGGCGTGCTCGTCCTGGGCCGCGGCCAGCACCGCGGCCGCGTGCCGCACCCGGGCCCGGGCCGACTCCGACAGGCCCGCGTCCCGGGCCATCAGCCGGTCGAGCCACTCCCGGCCCTGGCGCAGCCGGCCGGTGTTGCGCCAGAACCGCCACAGGCCCACCGCCACGCGCACGGCGGCGCCGTCATCGCCGGTGTCGAGGCAGTACGCGAAGGCGGCGTGCAGGTTCGGGTACTCCCGGTCGATCCGGCCCATCCAGGCGGCCTGGTCGGGCCCGGTCAGCTGCGCGCCCGCCCGCTCGGCGAACGCGGCGAAGTGCTCGGCGTGGGCCCGCCGCACCGCATCGGCGTGCGCCCCGGCGAGCAGCCGTTCCAAGGCGTACACCCGCACGGTCTCCAGCAGCGAGTAGCGGGCGCATCCGGCCTCCTCGGGCACCGCCCGCACCAGGCCCTTGTCCACCAGGCGGCCGATGCGCTTGTCCGGGTCGTCATCGTCCGGGTGGACCGCGACGACCGACTCCAGCCGTGCGCCGCCGACGAAGACCCCGAGCCGCACCAGCAGCTCCTGCTCCTGCGGCTCCAGCAGGGTGACGCTCCAGTCGATCGCGTCGCGCATGGTCTGTTGGCGCTGCGGCAGCCCGCGCGGGGCCGCCCCGGGCAGGTCCAGACGCCTGGTGAGCTGATCCAGCATCTCCCCGGGGGACAGCACGTCGCTGTGCGCGGCGGCCAGCTCGATGGCCAGCGGAAGCCCGTCGAGCCGCCGGCACAGCGCGGCGACCGTCGTCAGGTTCTGCGCGGTGACCGCGAAGTCGTAGGCCACGGCCCGGGCCCGCGCCTGGAACAGCGCCAGGGCCGGCGAGCCGGCGAGCGCCTGCGCCGCGCCCGCCGGGGTGGGCGCGAGCAGCTCGGAGTCGGGCAGTCCGAGCGGGGGGACCGGGTACGCCTGCTCCCCGTAGAGCCCGATCCGCTCCCGGCTGGACACCAGTGCCCGCACCCGTGGCGCGGCGGTCAGCAGCTCGTTCAACACATCGGCCGCGTCGTGCCCCTGGTCGAAGTTGTCCAGCACCAGCAGGACCGACTGGTCGGCGAGGTGCTCGACCAGGGTGTCGCGCAGCGCCTGCCGCGGCACCTCCGCCACGTCCAGGGCCGAGGCCAGCGCGGCCAGCAACTCCGGTTCGGTGCGCACGGCGTCCAACGGGACGAAGGCCACCCCGTCGTCGAACCGGTCGGCGACGGCGGCGGCCACCGCCAGCGTGAGCCGGGTCTTGCCGATGCCGCCGGGACCGACGAGGGTGACGATGCGCTGGGCGGCCAGCAGCTGCGCCACCTGCGCCGTCTCGTGCTGCCGGCCGACCAGCTCCGTCATCGGCATGGGCAGCGGCCGGCGGCGTCGCGGCACCCGGCTCAACACCGCCGGTGCGATGGTCCAGCCGGAGTCGGTGCGCAGCAGCGCCTCCCGCTCGGTCAGCCGCTCCACCTCGCGCGCCACCCGGGCCGGCAGCCCCGCGGTCCGCTCGACCAGCCAGTCCACCAGGAGCCGGCTCGGCTCGCCCTGCAGCGTGGTGCGCAGCCAGATCCGCACCGCGGCCGGGGACCAGCCGAGCAGCTCGACCGTGTCGTACAGCGGCAGGCCGACGTCGGGCGGCGGGGCGAGGGCCGACGCGGCCCGGTAGACCAGGCCGACCGCGGGCGCGCCGGAGTCGCGGAGCCGACGCACCATGGCCGGCACCCGGTCGTCGGGCTCGGCGTCCAGCACCACGAGCACCGACTTCCCGGGCGGGCCGGCGGCGACCGTGTCGGGGTCGGCGGCCGCAACGATGTGGTAGCCGCGCAGCCGACCGGCGCGCACCACCTCCTCCAGGAACCGGGTGTGCCCGGCACCGGGCTCGCCGGCCACCCGCAGCGCTCCCTCCTCCCCGATCATGATCCGGGTGAGGAAGTCGCGGGCGGTGGAGAGCGGCACGTCGCGCTCCAGCAGCCGGGACGACGCGGGCCGGTGATCGGCCTCCGCGTCGTCGGCCACCGCGCACGCCCGGCCCCGGTGCTTGGCCAGGTAGTTGCGCCGATCGGCCGCGGCCAGCAGCCCGTCGGCGTCGGACGCGTCGTCGGGGAAGGCCGCCACGCCCAGGGACACCGACACCGACAGGGGCGGGTCCCCGGGGAACGGGGTGCTGCGGATCGCCTCGGTCAGGCGCAGCGCGACCCGCACCGCGTCGGCCTTGGCGGTCTCCGGCAGCAGGAGCACGAACTCGTCGCCGCCGTAGCGGAACAGCACGTCGTAGCCCCGGATGAGGCCGTTGATGCGCCGGGTCAGCTCGTGCAGGACCTGGTCGCCGCGCTGGTGGCCGTACGCGTCGTTGACGCTCTTGAAGTAGTCGACGTCGAAGAGGAACAGCGCGCAGCCGGTGTGCGACCGGGCCGCGCGGCTGAGCTCCTCGGCCAGCCGGGGCCCCAGGAGCGCCCGCGAGTACGCGCCGGTCAGCGGGTCGCTGATCGGCTGCCTCGGGTCCTGGTCCACGGTCCGTCCCTTCCCGCTGTGTCGGCATCGCGTGCGCCACGGGCGCATCTCGTGCTGCCCATCGGCCGTCCACGGGCGGTTCTGACCGCCCGGTGGTGCGGGAATCGCGCGTCAACCTGCCGGCCAACCGGGCACTTCTGGATCCAACGTATTCACGCTGGGTGTTTGCGCAGTCATTATCTGTAGTCAGCGCGCGGTTGCGTGCAGTCCCGTCAGGAGGAGAGCGACTGGCATGAATCGACCAGCCATACACCGGACGGCCACCACGAGGCTCGCCGCAGGCGCCCTGGCCGCCTCCGTCGCGCTGCTCGGCCTGGCCGTGGTCGCGCCTCCGGCGCTCGCGTCCCCCGAGGGGGCGCGGGCCGGGGCGGCGACGGCCACGCCGGGCGGGGAACAGCGGCGCCCGGGGTGGCGCTTCGACGAGTCGGCCACCACGATGGCCGACGTCAACCGCGTGATCGGCGCGGACCGGCTGCACCAGGCGGGAGTGGACGGCTCCGGCGTGGGCGTGGCGCTGGTGGACACCGGCGTCGTGCCCGTGCCGGGGCTGCGCGACACCCACGTCGTGCAGGGCCCGGACCTGTCCCTGGAGAGCCAGGTGCCGGGCCTGCGGCACCGCGACACCCACGGACACGGCACCCACCTCGCTGGCATCATCGCCGGCCGGGCCGGCGACGGCAGCGGCTTCACCGGGGTGGCGCCGGGAGCGACGCTGACCTCGGTGAAGGTCGGGGCGGCGGCCGGCATCACCGACGTCTCGCAGGTGATCGCCGCGATCGACTGGGTGGTGGCGCACCGCAACGACGACCCGGCGCGGCCGATCCGGGTCCTCAGCCTCTCCTACGGCACCGACGGCACCCAGGACTACCGCCTGGATCCGCTGACCCACGCCGTGGAGAACGCATGGCGCGCCGGCATCGTGGTCGTGACGGCGGCGGGCAACGGCGGCGCGTCGGCCACCCAACTGGCCAATCCGGCCCGGGACCCGTTCGTCATCGCCGTGGGCGCGTCGGACCCGCGCGGCACCACCCGGACGGCCGACGACACGGTCATGGACTTCAGCAGCCGTGGCGACGCCGCCCGGCGGGTGGACCTGGTCGCCCCCGGTCGCTCGATCGTCTCGCTGCGCGACCCCGGTGGATTCATCGACGACATGCACCCGGACGCCCGGGTCGGCGACCGGTACACCAAGGGCAGCGGCACGTCGCAGGCGGCCGCGGTGGTGTCCGGGGCGGTGGCACTGCTGTTGCAGCAGCGCCCGCAGCTCAACCCGGACCAGGTGAAGGCGCTGCTCGCCGACTCCGCCGCGACGCTGCCGCAGGCCGATCCGGACGGCCGAGGGGCCGGGGCACTGGACGTGCGCCGCGCGGTCACCGCGGCGGCGGTGCCCCCGCACGCCGCGCAGACCTGGGAGCCCTCGACCGGTCGCGGGTCCCTGGAGGCGGCGCGGGGCAGCGTGCACGTGGCGCTGGACGGCGTGGTGCTGTCCGGCGAGCGGGACATCTTCGGACCGTTCGACGCCGCCGCCTGGGCGGCGGCCAGCTCACAGGGCACCGCCTGGGACGGCGGTCACTGGATGGGCCGGCCGTGGACGGGCGACGGCTGGACCGCGGAGTCCACTTCGGATCCCTCGTGGTCCGGCCTGTCCTGGTCGGGGCTGTCGTGGTCCGGCCTGTCCTGGTCGGGACTCTCCTGGTCCGGCCTGTCCTGGTCCGGGCTGTCCTGGTCCGGGCTGTCCTGGTCGGGGCTGTCCTGGTCGGGGCTCTCCTGGTCGGGGCTCTCCTGGTCCGGTGACACCTGGTCCTGACCCCGCACCACCTGCACTCACAGTCACGCGGAGAGGGGAGGTGAAGTGGGCGCGCGGCGCACGGACTCCGGTGCGGAGTCCGTGCGCCGGCCCGCGTGCGGGGCCCTCGCGGGGCCCCGCCCCGGCGGGCGGCAAGCACTCAACCGGTCGGCGTCCCTGCCGAAGAGTTGAGAGACGCACAGCAGTAGCAAGGAAGGCCCGGTCGCGCTTCGAAGGAGGGATCCGCCATGGTGGTGCTGTACGGACGCGGCAGCCGCATTTCGGGCGAGACCACCGCGCCCTCCCCGGCGGACACCGCCGCCCAGGCCCCGATCGGGACCCTGGGCATCGAGCAGATCATCCAGCGCCGCCTGATCCGAGCCGAGTTCCAGCCGATCGTCTGGCTGGACAGTGCGGGCGCGGTCGCCTACGAGGCGTACGCCCGGCCGCCGGTGGGCAGCCAGTTCACCTCACCGCTGGCCATGGTCGAGGCCGCCCGGCAGGCGGACCTCCTCGCGGAGTTCGACCAAACCGCGCACGCGGCGGCGTACAAGGCGGCGCTCGACGCCCGCCTCAACCCCTCCCTCTCGCTCTTCGTCAACGCCGACCCGGCGGTGCTCGGCGGCGAGATGTCCAAGGACTTCGTCGGCATCGTCGCGCTGGCACTCACCAAGCTGCGGATCCTCATCGAGGTCTCCGAGCAGCAGTTGGCGGCCAACCCGGCGGCCGCGCTCGCCGGCATCGCCCGCGCCCGCGCCTGCGGCTGGGGCATCTCGTGGGACCACCTGGGCGCGACGCCCGACTCCCTGGCCCTCATGCCGTTCGTGCAGCCCGACGTCGTCAAGCTGCACGTGTCTCTGGTGCAGGACCGGTTCCACCCGGACGCCGCACAGGTCGTCAACGCGGTCATCGCGTACGCCGAACGCACCGGCGCGTCCATCATGGCCACCGGAATCGAGACCCGCGAGCACCTCGCCACGGCCCGCGGGCTCGGCGCCCGCCTCGGCCAGGGGTACCTGTTCGGCAAGCCCGGCGCCCTGCCGCACGACACCAAGGCCCCGACACGCGCCGTCCCGCTGGTGGCGAAGTACGAGGAGCCCGACACGGTGGCCACCCCGTTCGAGATCTACTCCCGGGAGCGCGAGCCGGCCCCGGCCAGCCTCACCATGCTGCAGGGCCTGGCCCACCATCTGGAGGAGCGCTCCTCCATCGACCCCGAGCCGGTGGTCCTGGTCACCAGCCTGCCCGAGCCCGAGCTGATCTCCGGTGGCCCGGTCGCCCGGCTGAGGATGATCGCCCGCAACGCGGCGTTCGTGGCGGCCCTGCTGGGCGAGCCGGACCAGCGGCCGATCTCCGGCGTGCGCACCGCCCCGATCGCACGCGACGACGCGATGCGCGACGAGTGGAACCTGGCGATCGTGGGTCCGCACTTCGCCGCCCTCGTCACCGCCCGGCGCAACGCCGCCGCGACGGATCCCAACGAGGCCGTGACCTACGGCCTGACCTACGACCGGCCCCTGGTGCTCAAGGCCGCCCGGTCGCTGCTGCAGCGGTTCTCCGCCGCGGCCGGGCACGACTCCTGAGCCGGCGGCTCCAGCCCGGCGGTCCCGGTCCCCGGGTGGGGCCGCGCCGCCGTACCAACGCAACGGTTGTGTCGGGACAAGTGTCTGGTTAGAATTCGACGCGGATGAATCGAGCGGTCGGAGGCAGGCCGCTCGGCCCGCGACACGGACTGCCCCTCGGATATGACCGCGAGCCCGTCGGCTCGCGCGGGGTGGGGATATCCCCCAGGGGCCGGCGCACCGCGCCGACAGCGACAGCGACAGCGCTCAGCATCACCAGCGCCCTGACACCACCGGCGCGCTGACATCAACGATGGTCCACTGTGGACCGGCGGATCACGCCGGGTCCCGTCCCTGTCCTCCCGGACCCCGAGGACCCCGCGCACGGCGGCCGTCCGCTGGCCGCGCCATGCCCAGGAAGAGACCTCATGTCTGAGCTGAGGACACTGCTGGTGACCGGAGGGGCCGGCTTCATCGGCAGCCACGCCTGCCTGGAGCTGTTGGAGAACGGGTACGAGGTGGTCGTGGTCGACGACTTCTCCAACAGCGTGCCGGCCGCCCTGGAGCGGGTGGAGAAGCTCTCCGGCCGGACGGTGACCGCCTACCGGGCCGACCTGCGCGACCGGGCGGCGCTGGCCGCGGTTTTCGACGCCCACCCGATCGACGCGGTGCTGCACTTCGCCGCCAAGAAGGCGGTGGGCGAGTCCCACCAGGTGCCGCTGCAGTACTACGACGTCAACGTGTGCGGCACGGTCGTGCTGCTCGACACCATGCGCCACCACGGCGTGCACCACCTGGTCTTCTCCTCCTCGTGCTCGGTGTACGGGCAGCCCGGCGCCACGCCGATCTCCGAACAGGCGGCGCCCGCGCCGACCAGCCCGTACGGCCGCTCGAAGTGGATGTGCGAGCAGGTGCTGCGGGACGCGTGCGCCCGGTACCCGCGGCTGTGCGCGGTCGTGCTGCGCTACTTCAACCCCATCGGGGCGCACGACAGCGGCCTGCTCGGAGAGAACCCGGTGGGCACGCCGCACAACGTGCTGCCGTACCTGGCCCAGGTGGCGATCGGCCGCCGCCGCCACCTCCACGTCTTCGGCCGGGACTACCCCACGCCGGACGGCACCTGCATCCGGGACTACCTCCACGTCCTGGACCTGGCGCACGGGCACCGGATCGCGCTGGAGCACCTGCCGGGGCGACCCGGCCTGCGGACGTTCAACCTCGGCACCGGGGTGGGCGTCTCCGTGCTGGAGCTCGTCGACGCCTTCAGCGCCGCGTGCGGCCGGGCGCTGCCGTACCGCTTCGTGCCGCGGCGCCCCGGTGACGCGGCTCGGCTCGTCGCCGACCCCGCGCTGATCGCGCGCACGTGGGGCTGGCGGACCGGCCGCGACCTCGCCGCGATGTGCCGGGACGCCTGGCGCTTCACCCAGCTCCACCCGGCGGGCTACGACGGGTGAGCGGGCGCCCCCTCGCACCGCCGGACCCGCGGCCGCGGGTCCGCGCCGACGGGCGCCACCTGGCGCTCGGCGGCGAGCCGTTCCACCTGCGCGGGGTGACCTACGGCGGCTTCGGACCCCGCCCGGACGGCGTGCCCTTCCCCGAGCCGCCGCGGCTCAAGCGGGACCTGGTGGCGATCGCCGAGGCCGGACTGAACACGGTCCGCACCTACCAGCCGCCGCCCCGCGAGCTCGTCGAGCTGGCCGGCGAGCAGTCGCTGCGGGTCCTCGTCGGCCTGCACTACCCCGACTGGAGCCTGGAGGCGCACCCCGGCCGGGCCGCCCGGCGGCGGGTCCGGGACGCGGGCCGCCGGGCGGTGGACGACGCGCTCGACCGTTACGCCGGCGACCCCACCGTGCTCGCGGTGGCGGTCGGCAACGAGTTCCCCGCCGACCTGGTCCGGCTGCACGGCCGCAGCGCCGTCGCCGACGGCCTGGCCGACCTGGTCGCCCGCCTGCACGCCGGGGACCCGGGGCTGCTGGCCACCTACGGCACCTACCCGACCACCGAGTTCCTCGAGGTGCCGGGCCAGGACGTGATCTGCTGCAACGTGTTCCTGGAGGACCCCGACCGGCTGCTCGCCTACCTGCGGCACCTGCGGGTGGCCGCCGGTGACCGCCCGCTGCTCGTCGGCGAGCTGGGGCTGCCGGCGCTGGTCCACGGCGAGCAGGCCCAGGCGCGGCTGCTCGCGGCGCAGCTGCCGGTCGTGGACCGCGCCGGCTGCGCCGGCGCGGCGGTGTTCTCGTGGACCGACGAGTGGATGGTCGGCGGTCACCCCGTGGCGGGCTGGGGCTTCGGGCTGACCGACGAGGAGCGCCGGCCGAGGCCGGCGCTGGACGTCGTGCGCCGCTGGGCCCGGTCCACGGTGGACGACTTGGCCGCGCGGTGGCCCCGGGTCAGCGTGGTGGTCTGCGCGTACAACGCGGAGCGGACCATCGTCGAGTGCCTGTCGTCGCTGGCGGCGTGCCGCTACCCGGACATCGAGGTGATCGTCTGCGACGACGGCTCGACCGACCGCACCGCCGACCTGGCGGCCGGGTACCCGTTCCGGCTGCTGCGCCTGCCACACGGCGGGCTCAGCCGGGCCCGCAACGCCGGGCTGGCCGCCGCCACCGGCGAGATCGTGGCCTATCTGGACTCCGACGCCGCCTGCCACCCGGAGTGGCTGCACCACCTGGTGCTGTCCCTGGACGGGCCGCGGGTCGCCGCGACCGGCGGCCCGAACCTGCCGTGCGCCGGGGCGCGGCTGGTGGAGCGGGCGGTCGCGCTGTCCCCGGGCGGACCGACGGAGGTGCTGGTCACCGACGACCGGGCCGAGCACGTGCCGGGCTGCAACATGGCGTACCGGCGCGCCGACCTGCGCGCGGTCGGGGGCTTCCGCCCCGCCTACACCGCCGCCGGCGACGACGTCGACGTGTGCTGGAAGCTGCTGGACGCCGGCCGGGAGATCGCCTTCGCGGCCGCGGCCCAGGTCCGCCACCACCGGCGGGACACCGTGGCTGGCTACCTGCGCCAGCAACGCGGCTACGGCCGCGCCGAGCGGATGCTCGCCGGCGCGCACCCGCACCGCTGCAACCGGCTGGGCCAGGCCCGGTGGTCGGGGGTCATCTACGGCGGGGTGCGGGTGGCTGCCGGGCTGCTGCGCCCGGTGGTCTACCACGGCCCCGCCGGCACCGCGCCCTACCAGCCGGTGGCCCGCCGGCGGGCCGAGGCGGCCGCCCAGTGGGGCGGGGCGCTGCTGCCGCTGGCCGCGCCGGCCGCCCTGGCCGGCGCGCTGCTGGCGGCGTGGTCCACCCGGTGGCTGCTGCTGTCCGCGGGCGTGCTCTCCGGCGTCGCCGGGTACGCGCTGCTCGTCGCGGCCGGGGTGGCGGTACCCCGCGACGAGCCGCGGCCGGCGGCGCTGCGGCTGCTGGTGACCCTGCTGCACCTGGCGCAGCCCTTCGCCCGCGCGTGGGGCCGGCTCACCGGACACCCGCTGGACCCGGCCCGGGCCCCGCAGGCGCAGTGGTCCGGGGACCGGCTGGACTGGCTGCGCCGGCTGGAGGTCGCGCTGCGGTCCCGGCGCTGCGCGGTGGCCGCCGGCTCCCCGTACGACGCCTGGGACCTGCGGGCCGCGGCCGGTCCGCTGCTGTGCGCCCGGATCGGCACCGCGGTGCTGTGGCGCTGGGAGCCGGCGTACCGGGTGTGGCTGCGACCCCGCGGCGGCCTGGTCGGGCTCGGCGCCGCCGTCGCCGCCGTCGCGGTCGCCGCCCCGGCGGCGGCGTGGGCGGCGGCCGCCGGGGCGGCGGCGCTCGTCGCCCTGGAGGCGTCGGTGCTGCGCCGCCGGGTCCGCGCCGCGCTGGCCGCCACCACCCGCGGCGCGGCCCGCGGGCGACGTCCGCACCGACGCCGCACCGAGGAGGCGACATGAGAGCAGCGGTTGCCACGCAGACCGTCATCGTCGGGGCCGGGCCGGTGGGCTGCCTGCTCGCCCTGCTGCTGGCGCACCGCGGCCACCGGGTCACGCTGTACGAGAGCCGGCCGGATCCGCGCCGGCTCCCGTCGCCGCCCGGCCGGTCCATCAACCTCACCCTGGCCGAGCGCGGCTGGCACGCGCTGCGGGCCGTGGGCGCCGACGCCGCCGTGCGGGAGATCTGCGTCCCGCTGTACGGCCGCATGATCCACACCGAGCCCGAGGGCTGCGCGTTCCAGCCGTACACCAGCCGGCGCGACGCGATCTTCTCCGCCTCCCGGGCCCGGCTCACCGACCTGCTCCTGGCGCGGGCCCGGGCCGAGCCCCGCGTCGACGTGCACTTCGACCAGCGGTGCCTCGAACCGGACCTCGACCGGCGGCTGCTGCGCTTCGTCGGGCCCGGCGGCGTGATCTCCACTGTCGCGGCGCAGCGGGTGTTCGCCGCCGACGGCGCCTGGTCGACGCTGCGCCGCGGCCTGCTGCGGGCCCGCGGCGGCAGCTTCTTCCAGCGGCTGTCCCCGATGCTCTACCGGGAGCTGCGGCTTCCCGCCCACGACCTGAGCGGCCCGCTGCGCGACCGGGAGTCGCTGCACCTGTGGCCCCGCGGCTCCTGCATGATCGTCGGTTTCCCGAACACCGACGGCAGCCTGACCCTGTCGGTGTTCATGACGCTCACCGGCGAGGACTCGTTCGGCGCGCTGCACACCGCGCACGACCTGACCGCGTTCCTGCGCGACCGGTGTGCCGACCTGCGGGCCGCGGCCCCCGGACTGGTCGCGGACTTCTTCGCCCGGCCGCCGTCGCTGCTGGTCAGCAGCGGCTGCCGGCCCTGGGTGCACGAGGACTGGCTGGCTCTGGTCGGCGACGCCGCACACGCGCTCGTGCCGTTTCTGGGCCAGGGCCTCAACGCCGGCTTCGAGGACTGCACGGTCCTCGCCGAGTGCGCCGACGCCGCCGCCGGGGACTGGGGCGAGGCGCTGCGTCGCTACCAGGACGCCCGCGCGGAGAACTGCGAGACGGTGATCGAGTTGGCCGAGCAGCACTACGAGGAGCTGGCGGTGCGGGCCCGGGACCCGCTGTTCCGGGCCCGCGCCCGGCTGGAGGAGCGGGCGTACCTGCTGGACCCGGAGCGCTTCGTGCCGCTGTACACCATGGTGGCGTTCTCCCGCCGCCCGTACGTCGAGGTCCGGCAGCGGCAGGCCCGGCAGGCCGAGATGCTGGACCGGCTGATGAAGCACCCCGCGTGCCAGGCCCGCGACGGCGGCGCGTACGTCGACGAGCTGATCCGGGACGAGCTGGCGCAGCTGTAGTGGCCGGGATGCCGCCCCACCCCCGCTACCGCGCGCTGCTGCGCTACCCCCGCGCCCAGCTGCCGGGGCTGGCCGCGCTGGCCGGGCTCGCCGGGCTGTCGGCCGTGCTCGCCGCGGCCCAGCCGCTGCCGTTGCGGCTGCTGGTCGACCACGGGTTGGCCGGTCGCCCGCTGCCGGCCGGCACGGCCGGGGCGTTCGCCGCCGCGGGTCTGGACCCCTCGCCGCGGACGGTGCTGCTGGTGGCGGCGGTGCTGAGCGGGCTGGCCGCGGTGGCCGCCACCGCGGTGCAGTCGGCGACCGCGTGGCGCACCGAGGCGGTCGGGCTGCGGCTCACCCGGGCCGTCACGGTGGACCTGTTCGACCGGCTCCAGCGGCTGCCGATGGGCTTCCACGCCGGCATGCCGGCCGGCGACGCGATGAGCCGGCTGGGTACCGACAGCTACGCGGTCTACGCCGCCACCCACGCCCTGGCGGTCGGTCCGCTGCTGCACCTGTCGACGCTGGTGGCCGTGGGCTGGTCGGCCTGGCGGCTGAGCCCCGGGCTCACCGCGGTGCTGCTGGCCGTCGCGCCGGCGCTCGCCCTCACCGCCCACCTGGCGGGTGCCCGGGTCAAGGGGCGGAGCCTGCACTTCCGCCGCGCCCAGGCGGGCCTGGTGGCGTTCGTGACCACGGTGCTGCGGGCGCTGCCGCTGGTGCAGGCGTTCACCGCGGAGCGCCGCACGCTGCACGCCATGCGGGGGCGGGTGGAGCGGGCGGTGGCCGCCGGCCGGCGGGCCGCGGTCACCGAGGCGGCCGCCGAGTCGCTGGGCGGCCTGATCAGCGCGCTCGCGGTGGGCGCGGTGCTGGTCGCGGGCGGCGTGCAGGTGCTGCGCGGCCGGCTCAGCGTGGGGACGCTGCTGGTGTTCCTCGCGTACGCCCGGGTCATCGAGGGCGAGGCCCGGGGACTGCTGGCGCTGCAGCGGGACCTACGGG
>DATMJT010000289.1:0-4042 GCA_035553735.1 Pilimelia sp. | reverse complement strand
TCCTCGGGGGGCGCGCGGCGTGGGGTGGTCGAGGGCGGCGCGGCGGGCCGGCGGCGCGCTGGCCGCGGTGCTGACGGCCCTCGTGTGCGGCGCGGCGCCCGGGTACGCCGACCCGCCGGACGCCGTCACCGGCCCCCGCGGCGCCACGCTGGTCGCCACCGGTGAGGCCCACTCGTGCACGATCACCACGCTGGGTGCGGTCTACTGCTGGGGCGACAACGCCCACGGCCAGCTCGGCGACGGCAACCGACCCGTCGACCGGGGCACCGCCGGGCCGGTGCGGACCACGGGAGCCCTGGCCGACAAGGACATCGTCCAGCTGGACGCCGGCGGCGCGCACACCTGCGCCGTGGACGTCCAGGGCGCGGTCTACTGCTGGGGTGACAACAGCCACGGACAGCTCGGCACGGGCAGCGCCGACGCCGGCACGGACGAGCCGGTGGAGGTGGGCGGCCTGCTGGTCGGCAAGGCCGCCGTCAAGGTCGTCGCCGGGGCGCAGCACACCTGCGCGCTAATCGACACCGGCGAGGTGTTCTGCTGGGGCGACGACACCGACGGCCAGCTCGGCGACGACGCCGCGCTCACGCCGGTGGCCGAGCCGGTGCCGGTGCGCACCGCCGCACCGTCGTCCCTGGCCGGGCGTACCGTGGTGGACCTCACCGCGCACCGGCGCAACACCTGCGCCGTCGACCACGGCGGTGCCGCGCACTGCTGGGGCGCCGACCAGTCCGGCCAGCTGGGCGACGGCGGCGCCGCCACCGACTCCCCGGTGCCCGTGGCCGTGGACGCGAGCGGGGCGCTCGCCGGCCGCACGCTGGTGCAGATCGACGCCGGCGCCGCGTTCGTCTGTGCGGTGGCCACCACCGGTGCCGCGTACTGCTGGGGGGACAACTCCTCCGGCGCGCTCGGCAACGCCGACCCCGGCACCGACCGGACCGTGCCGGTGGCCGTGCGGACCGCCGGTGCGCTCGACGGCCGGACGCTGGTCCAGGTGGAGGCCGGCGAGCAGCACGCGTGCGCACTGGACCGCACCGGTGCCGCGTACTGCTGGGGCGACAACGGCGACGGGCAGCTCGGCAACGGCGCCGCGCCCACCGACGTGGGCGAGCCGGCGGCCGTCGCCGCCCCGGTCGCGCTGGGCGCCGCGCCGGCCATCGACATCGACACCACCGCCCGGCACACCTGCGCGGTGAACGCCCTGGCCGTCGTCTACTGCTGGGGCTACAACGCCAACGGTCAGCTCGGTGACGGCACGGTCTCCGCCAGCGACACCCCGGTCCCGGTGGTGGGGCTGCCGACGCTGCCCGGGTCGCCCACCGGAGTGCGGGCCGACCCCCGGCCGGCGGCGCTGCGGGTGAGCTGGCGGGCTCCGGACGACTTCGGCTCCGGCACCCTCCAGGCGTACGTCACCCTCGCCCTGCCCGCGGAGCTGCTCCCGGTGGAGTCGGTCTCCGAACCGTCCCGCCTCCGCGCGCTGGTCCAGGCGGCGCGCTCCCGGGCCACCGCCGCCGCGTCCCCGCCGTCCGACCCGTCGTTCGGCTTCTGCGTGACCAGGGCGGCCACGGCCTGCACGGTGTCCGGGCTGACCGCCGGCCGCCGGTACCTCGTGCTGGTCCTGGCCGTGACCACCGACGGCATCTCGCCGCCCAGCGAGCCGGTCTACGCGGTGCCGGCCAGCGCCGTACTGCCCGTCACCGGTGCCGGGGTCACCGGGCTGCTCGCCGCCGGCCTGGCGCTCGTCGGGCTCGGCGCGGTGCTGCTCCGGCTGCGGCGCCGGCGCGCCGTGGTGTGGGCGCCGTGACCCCGGCGGCGGGCCGCAGGGCCGGTGCGGTGACCGGCCGGCGCCCCCGGTGACCGGGGACGGGCGCCGTCCGGGCGTGGACCGGCGCGCCCTGCTGCGGGCCGCCGGCGCGGCCGGGCTGACCGCGGCCGCCGGCGGGGCCGCGGGGGCGGCCGGCGCCGCGGGCCGGCGGCCGGCGGCGGGGCCCACCCCGGCCGACTGGCGGGCCCTGGCCGCGAGCCTGGACGGGTCGCTGGTCCGCCCCGGCGGCTCCGGCTACGACGCCGCCCGGGTGCTCTACGACCCGCGCTTCGACGGGATCCGCCCGCCGGCTGTGGCGCGCTGCGCGACCACCGCGGACGTGGTGGAGTGCGTCCGCTTTGCCCGCCGGTTCGGGCTGGCCCTGGTCCCCCGGGGCGGCGGGCACTCCTACGTCGGCGCCTCGACCAGCCCGCACGGGCTGGTGCTGGACACCCGGCCGCTGGCCGCCGTGCGGTACGACGCCGGCACCGGCCAGGCGCTGGTCGGCGGCGGCGCGCGGCTGAGCGACGTGTACGCCGGCCTGGGCCGGCACGGCGTCACCGTGCCGGCCGGCTCCTGCGGCGGCGTGGGCATCGGCGGGCTGGCCCTGGGCGGGGGCGTCGGGATGGCCTCCTCCCTGGCCGGGCTGACCTGTGACGTGGTCACCGGGCTGGACATCGTCACGGCCGACGCCCGGTGGCGCACCGTGGACGCCCGGCGGGAGCCGGAGCTGTTCTGGGCCTGCCGCGGCGGCGGTGGCGGGCAGTTCGGCGTCGTCACGCGCTGGCGGATGCGCACCTTCGCCGTGCGCGAGGTCGGCCGGTTCACCCTGCACTGGGCGTGGCGCGACGCGGCCGCGGTGGCCGCGGGCTGGCAGCGGTTCCTGGCCCAGGCCGGGGACCGGGTCTGGTGCCACCTGCAGCTGTCCAGCGACGCGCGGGGGCGCCGCGGGGTCCGGGCGGCCGGCTTCGTGCTGGACGGCGACCCGGGCCCGCCCGCGCACGCCCTGGTCGCCGCCGCCGGGCGGGAGCCGGCCCAGGTTCGCGTGGACCGGGCCCCGTACCTGTCGGTGGTCCGCGACCGGGCCGGCGCCGGCAGCCGTCGCACGGAGCTGCTGGGCAGCGACGTGTTCCCGGCGCCGCTGCCGGCGGCGGGTCTCGCCGCCCTGGTCGCCGCCGTGGACCGCCGTGCCGCGGCCCGTCGGCCCGGGGTGGCGAAGCTGAAGCCGCTGACCGGCGCGGTGGCCCGGGTGCCGGTGGCCGCCACCGCGTTCCCCTGGCGGGGGTCGTTCGCCATGCTCCAGTGGCTGGTGACCGACGAGCGCCCGGACCCGGCGGCGGTGCGCGACGCGTACGCCTGGATCGCCGCCGGGCACCGGGCGGTGGCCCGGTGGTCGGCCGGCGGCTACGTCAACTACCTGGAGCCGGATCCGGCGGCGCTGCCCCGGTACCACGGTGCCCACCTGGGCCGGCTGCGGGCGGTGCGCCGCCGCTACGACCCGGATCGGCTGTTCCGCTCGCCGTACGCGCTCTGAGGCACCCGGCCGCCGCCGGACGCGCCGCGGGCGCCGCCGCGCCTCCCGCAGGGGCGCGGCGGCGCCGGTCGGCGACCGGTCAGCGCCGGGCGAAGAGCTGCTCCAGGAAGTCGCGGTACCGGCGCAGCGCCACCCGAAGCTGTTCGGTGTCGCCGTCGGTCCAGGAGTCCAGCTCGGTACGGCGCTCGGCCAGCGCGGCGGTGAGCGCCTCGACGGCCTCCCCGACCAGGGCGCGGGCCTCGGTGGCGGTGCCCCGCGGGTCGTCCACGAAGCGCAGCTGCAGGTCCTGCCAGCGCCCGCGCAGCCGCTCGACGGTGCCGTCCGGCCACAGGCCCGCCGGCCCGTCGGCCGGCACCGCACCGGGCACCAGGTCCCCGGCCGGTTCGTCCGGGGTACCGGGCGCCTCGGCCGGTTCGCCCCGGGTATCGGGCGCCTCGGCCGGTTCGCCCCGGGAATCGGGCGCCTCGGCCGGGCCGGGGCCGATCTCGGGGTCCGGGCGTCCGCCGAGGTCGGCCGGTGCCGGCTCGGCGCGGTCGGCGTCCACCGTCGGCCGGTCGGCCCGGTCGCCGTCCGTCACCGGGTCGCCCGTCGGTCGGTCCGGTTCGGCCGGTCCGGGGTGGCCGGTCGGGTGGGGGTCGGGCCCGCCGGCGGCCGCGGGGTCACCGGCGTCGGGGTCGGCCGGGGCACCGGCGGGCCCGACCCCCACC